>JADJNZ010000006.1:300000-456350 GCA_016714015.1 Gemmatimonadota bacterium | reverse complement strand
GGCCGTCCCTATCCATACCGCCGGAACACTGCACCGCGGGACACCTTCCGTCAATCAATCCCGCGGGCGAACCCATCGCCCCACGCAGTCATCCCCGACGACCAAGTCGGCACCGGGCGAAGCCAAACCCGCGGTACGCCATGCACTTCCGCCCACGCCACACTCCTCCCCTCGTCCCGGTATCCCTGCGTAGCACGCCGCCTTCACCAGAGAGTCGCACGCGAGTATCACCGCACAGCAGGCGGGGATATTCCACGCCGCACCGCGCAGGACCTACGCTGCCAGTTGGCATCCGACACGCGCCTCCGCAGCCGGTGCGGCCCGCGCATCCCGGACTGGCAGAAGCTCAGCTCGCCCGGATGAAGAGCGCGTGATGCATCTGCCGCGCGCGGAGCACCGCGAACACGCAGGAGGGCTGCAGGATCACGCCAGGCACAAGCAAGCGGTTCGCCTGATCCCGCGCGACAGCCTCTTACATCCGGTCCGCATCCATTATTGGCGTGTAGGGCCACGTCGCGCGACAGCGCCACAGCACCGCGCTGGAGGAGGTTGGGCAGCGACGAACCCGCATCACCGGCGGGAGACCGTCGCTGTCAATCATGAGCACCGGAGTGCGGCCCACGGGCGCGCCGGTCAACGGGTGCGTGACCGCGCGCGACTCGCCGATGCCGTTCGCGTCCCAGAAGCCCTACTGGATGGCGAGCACGATCGCGTTGTACCGCCTCCCGCCCGGTTCGCGCGCGTGTGCCGGGACGATGGCCCGCCTCCCGCCCGGGTCGCGCGCGTGTGCCGGGACGATGGCCCGCCTCCCGCCCGGGTCGCGCGCGTGCGCCGGGACGACGGCCCGCCTCCCGCCCGGGTCGCGCGCGTGTGCCGGGACGATGGCCCGCCTCCCGTCCGGGTCGCGCGCGTGCGCCGGGACGACGGCCCACCTCCCGCCCGGATCGTGCGCGTGTGCCGGGACGACGGCCCGCCTCCCGCCCGGATCGTGCGCGTGTGCCGGGACGACGGCCCGCCTCCCGCCCGGATCGTGCGCGTGTGCCGGGACGACGGCCCGCCTCCCGCCCGGATCGTGCGCGTGTGCCGGGACGACGGCCCGCCTCCCGCCCGGGTCGCGCGCGTGTGCCGGGACGACGGCCCGCCTCCCGCGCGGCTCGCGCACGTGTGCCGGGACGATGGACGCGCTGCCGCCGGGGTCTCGCCGAGTGCACCGTCGGTGCAGTAGACTCTCCAGCGCCCAGATCGGAGACCCGCACGATGAAGAAGCAGCAGCAGCACGTGGTGGAGTCGTTCACACGGATCCGTGTGTTCGTGCGGGCCCTTCCCGCGCCGGACGAGCCGGCACTCGCGTCCGCGACGGAGTCGCTCGACCGCGCGCTCGCGCGTCTGCGCGACGTCGCGAAGCGACAGGAACTGGGACCGATCGAGATCCGCTCCTCGTTCGCGCGCCAGCAGGGCCTCATGGCCACCCTGCGCGACGAGCACATCCGTCCGCTGGTGGCGATCGCGCGCTCGAAGATCGAGGCGACGGACGACGTCGGTGTGCGGGGGCTGTTCCGCACGCCGAAGGCGAAAGTCCGCGCGACGCGCCTCCTCCTGGTGTGCGACGGCATGCTCGAGACGCTGCCGCCGTTCGCCCCGATGTTCATCGCCGAGGGGATGCCCGACGACTTCCTCGACCGGTTCCGTGCCGCTCGGGACGCGCTCGACGCGTCGATCCGCGACCGGGAGGCGGCGTGGCTCATGCGCTCGACGGCGACGCTCGAGCTGAGCGAGTGCCTGCGGTCGTGCCGTGCGGCGACGGACCAGATCGACGCGCGGATCCGCGCGACGTACCGCCGCGACGAGGCGATCCTGCGCACGTGGAGAGAGGTGAAGCGCGTGGGGCGGCGCCCCGCCTCCAGGTCGGATCAGCTCGCCCGGATGTAGAGCGCCTGCTTCATCTGCTGGGCGCGGAGCACCGCGAAGACGCCGGAGGGTTGCAGGATCACGCCGGGAACGAGCCAGCGCTTGGCCTGCTCCTGCGCGACGGCCTCGGAGACCCGGTCCGCGTCCACGATCAGCGCCACCAGGTCCTGCAGGGCCACGTCGCACGCCAACGCCACGCCGCCGCGCTGGATGAAGTTGGGCAGGGACGAGGCTTGCATCACCGGCGGGAGTCCGTCGGTGTCGGTCATGAGGACCGGATTGCGGTCCGTCGGCGCGCCGGTCACCGGGTGCGTGACCGCGCGCGACTTGCCGATGCCGTACTTGTCCCAGAAGCCCTGCTGCATGGCGAGCACGATCGCGTTGTGCCGCAGCACGAGCGCGGTGGAGAGTTCGCTCGCGGCCATCCCGAGCACCGCCTGGTACTGCCGCGCCCAGACGGAGGCGCGCCAGACGCCGTAGCCGCTCTCGATCTCGGGCACGTCGAACACGGTGCGCACCGTGCCGGTGAGGCGTTCGTGCCAGCGCACGTCCCACGCACCCTGCGCGACGTCGCGGCGCAGGTCGGCGGGGACCGCATGGGCAGCGCCCCGCGGCGTCGGGAGCGTCCCGAGCGCGGGGAGCGTGGCGAGTGCCGACGCGCCGAGGGCGAGCGAGTCGAGGAAATCACGGCGGCTGGTGGTCATGTCTGGTCTCCGTGGGTGGGAGTCGGTCGGGCGAGGGATCGCCAGGGGACCGAACGCACCAAGTTGCATCGGCACGCCGTGTTCGGCGAGGCCGCCGATGCCCCGGGGTCGCGGACGATCGACGAGGTGAATCTGCCCGCGCGCCTGTTGTCCCGGTTTTCGTCGCGCCGCCGTTCGGCTAGATTGCGCATCATGGAACGAGTGATCCGTGTCTTTCCCTCACACGACGCAGCGGACCAGGCGGAGCACGACGAACTGGCCGCGATGTCGCCGCAGGAGCGCCTGGATCGGGCGCTGGCGCTGCAGACCCGCTACCGCGAGGCCCACGGTGATCCTGGACAAGGACTTGCGCGAGTTGCTCGCGTTGTTGAACGCCGCCGGGGTTGAGTTCCTCGTCGTCGGCGGTCACGCCGTCGCGTTCCACGGAAGGCCGCGCCTGACGGAGGACCTCGATCTCTTCGTGCGCCCCGAGCTCGCCAACGGTGAGCGGATCATGCGTGCCCTGCAGGCGTTCGGGTTCGGATCCCTCGGGATCACCGCCGCCGACTTCAGAGCCGACGACCGGGTGATCCAGCTCGGCCGTGCCCCGAACCGCGTGGATCTGCTGACCAAGCTCTATGGCGTGGACTTCGCCGACGCGTGGAGTCGCCGTGTGGCGGCGCGCCTCGATGATGCGGACGTCTGGATGATCTCGCGCGAGGATCTCATCCGCAACAAGCGCGAGACGGGGCGCACGCAGGATCTCGCGGACGCGGAGTTCCTCGAACGGTTCGGCAGCTGAACGCACCGAGGCCGACGCCTCTCCGGCGACGGCGCAGGACCGCTCCCTCGTCATCCGTATCGACCACGGCACTCGACCAGCCGCGCCTCCGGATGACCCCGGGGCGATCCAGACACTCGACCCTTCGAGGTGACCATGCGACGCGCGATGTCCGTGCTCATGCTCGCGATGCTCGGCCTGCAGGCCGCTCCGTGGAGCGCGGTCGGAGCGCAACGCACGACCGAACGGTCGGTCAGTGACTCGCTCCGGTGTCCTCGGTGCCGGATCGAGCGCACCGTCGAGGCGCGGCTGCATTCAACGGCGCTCGAAGGCGAGATCGATGAGATGCCGCTCGGCGTCCGGCGCAGTGCCCGCGGCGAGATCTGGGTGCTGTCCCAAGGACTCGGTCCGCGGACCTATGATCCACGAGGTGCCTTCACGCGCGCGATCGGGCGGACCGGACGCGGTCCGGGCGAGTACAGCGCAGTCGATGATGTGGTGTGGCTCCCGGGCGATTCGGTGCTGGTCGTCGACGGCATCAATCGACGCGCGACGGTGATCGCGCAGGATGGTCGCGTGCGGCGCACGATCCAGATGCCGACGACCGTCCTCAACCTCTTCGTGCTCGAGTGGCCCTCCCGCCTCTTCGGGTCGGCGACGCTCGCGACGCCGGACGCGGCGGGACATGGACTGCACCTGATGAACCTCGCCGGCGCCAGCGCACGGATCACGCGTTCCTTCTCACCGGGAGCGGGCGCCCAACGAGCGAGTGACCGCGTGACCACCTACCACTACGTCGCGGGGGCCGCGGGTGGTGGGATCCTGAGCGCGACACCCCATGCGTTCGCCGTGTACTCGTGGTCACCCACGGGCCAACTGAGGTCCGCCCTCGTTCGCCGCGGCCCGTCGATCCCGGACCGGGTGCCGGATCAGGATGTCGGCACCCCGAACGTGCCGCCGTCGGCGGCGGTGACCGGGTTGATGGTCGACGAGGAGGGGCTCATCTGGCTCTTCATCCGTGTCCCGGCGACCACCTGGCGCCAGGCGTGGGCTGCGCTGCCCCCGGGATCGAATGAAGCGTCGCGTCGCCAGATCGACTGGTCGCGACTCTTCAATACGCGCATCGAGGTGATCGATCCGGCGCGGGCCGAGCTGCTCGCACGCCTCGATCTCCCAGGTCTTGTGATCTCGACTCTCGGCTCTGCGCGCGTCGCGGTGTTCGGAACGTCCCCGCTCGGTGATCCCGAGGTGCGCATCGATCGGCTTCGGTTGCACAGGCCCACTGGCCGATAGGTAGCCCGGGGAACCGATCGGACCACTTCCTCCATACGACTACGCTCAGCCCGCCACCCGCGCATCCGCGAACACCGGCGCCATGAGCCCCGCCAGCGACCGACCATGCGGATCCTGCTTGGCGCGGATGTCGTTCACCATCTGCAACGCGGTCCGGTCGCACGGCGGCAACGCCGCGTCGCTGGTCCCCAGCGGCGTCGTGCGCGCGCCCCACTTCACGAGCAGCGAGCAGTAGGTGAGCCCGCCGCCGAACGCCGGCATCAGGATCCAGCTGTCCGGCTGCACGCGACCCAGCTCGAGCGCTTCCACGAGCGCCACCGGCACCGTCGCGGCGCTCATGTTGCCGTACTTCTGCACCGTCACGATCACCTTCTCCATGGGGATGCCAGCGTACTTCGCCACCGACTCGATGATCCGCAGGTTGGCCTGGTGCGGGATCACGAGGCTCACGTCCGCCGCGGTCACGCCGTGGTCGGCGAGCACCTTGGTGGACGCGCTCGACATCGCACCCACCGCGCGCTTGAAGATCGACTGGCCGTCGAAGTCCCACAGCGTGTCGCCGAGGGTCACGCCCACGCCGGAGTAGCCGCAGCCGAAGCCGCGCACGCGCAGCGTCTGCCGCGCCTCGGCGTCGCACCCCATCACCGCGCCGAGCATCCCTTCCTCGTGATCGGTCGCCTGGAGCACCACTGCCGCCGCCCCGTCGCCGAAGAGCACCGCGACGTTGCGGTTGCTCCAGTCCATGTAGCGGCTGATGAGCTCCACGCCGATCACGACGGCATTGCGGATGAGTCCGGTGCGGATCATCGCCGTCGCCGTCGCGAGGCCGTAGCAGAAGCTCGTGCAGGCGGTGTTGAGGTCGATCGCCGCCGCCTTCGTCGCCCCCAGCGAGAGTTGTACGCCGCTCGCGCTGTTGGGGCAGAGCTCCTCGTTGCTCACGCCGCCGTAGATGACGAGATCGAGGTCCTTCGCGTCGAGCCCGGCGCAGGCGAGCGCGCGGCGCGCGGCGACGGTCGAGAGCTCCACGGCGGAGACGTGCGAGACGCGGCGTTCCTTCATGCCGGTGCGCGACGTGATCCACTCGTCGGAGGTCTCGAGGAAGGTCGAGAGGTCCTCGTTGGTGAGGACCGCCGGGGGCATGCAGGAGCCCCAACCGGTGATGGCGGCGTAGGTCATGGCGGAGTAAAGTGCGGCGGCCGGGTCGCGGCCGCGAGGGGCGTGGCGCAAGTTCCCGGCTCAAGTTCCCGGCTCAAGGTCCCGGGCTCAAGTTCCCCGACGACCGGCCGATACTCTCGCCAGCATGCCCCATCCTCTCGGCACGACCCTGACGTGAACATCATCCTTGCGCTGTCGACGATCTCGCTGTCGTTCCAGGTCGCGGCCACGCTCGCGGCCCTCGCGATCGCGCGCGCGCCGGGCTGGCGGCGCGTGCGCATCGTCGCGGCGCTCGCCTTCACCGCGGGCCTCTACAGCCTCTTCGACCTGCTCGGCGCGCTCTACACGCGTGGCCTGGCGGCCCTCGCGTGGGTCACCAGCGCCAACCTCACGGTCGCCGCCGCCCACGTCGGCGTCTGGACCTGGTTCTCGTTCTCCGATCACGAGGGGAGTTGGCGGAGCGTCCCGCGGCGGCTGCGCCTCTTCGTGATCGTGCACGTCGCGCTGACCGCGACGCTCGCGCTCGCCGGCGGCGCGATCGACGACAGCCGCACCGACCTCGTGAGCGTGCCGGCGTTCCACGTGGAGTTCGCGCAACCGTACCTCACGCCCCTCGCCAGTCTCTCCGCGGCGGTCACGCTCGGCCTCGTGATGTTGAGCTTCGTGGCCCAGGTGCGCCAGGCGAGGGAGGGCGTGCGCGGCGCGAACTGGATCGCCGTCGGCTTCGTCATCTTCATCGCGTTCGGACTCCTCGAGGTCGCGATCGCCATGGGGCTCCTCGACTTCATCTACGTCGCGGAGCTCGGCTACCTCGCGCTCGTCATCCCGGTCCTCGCCCAGTTCGTCCGGCGCTTCACCGACGACGCCCATCGGCTGCAGGAGCTCACCGGACGCCTCGGCGAGGAGGTCTCGCGCAAGACGGCCGAGCTCGACACGGCGCGCGAGACGCTCGCGACCGAGGCGCGGTTCACCGCGCTCGGGCGCATGGCCGGCGGCGTCGCGCACGAGATCAACAATCCGCTGCAGGTGCTCACCGTGCGACTCGAGGAACTCGCCGAGGAGTTGCCGCCGGGGGCGTCGGAGGCGCGCGACGCCGTGGAACAGTCCATCGCCGCCACGGCGCGCATCGAGCGCATCGTCGAAGGGATGCGCGCCTACGCCCGACCGCCGGCGGGCGCCGCCGAGCGCGTCGCGCCTGCCGAGCTGGTGCGCGCCGCGATGGAGCGGGTGAGACCGCAGGCCGATCCGTCGCTCGAAGTGCGGTTCGCCCTCGACACCGCTCCCTATGTCCTCGTCGACCGCGACCGCGTCGTCGGCGCGATCGTGCATGCGGTGCTCAATGCCACCGTCGCAGTGACCCGCGCGGGCGCGTCGGGGCGCCGCGTCGACCTCGTGACGCGACGGGCGGGCAACGGCGATGCGCTGATCGAGATCCGCGACACCGGTCCCGGCTTCCCGCCCGACCTGTTGCCGCGCCTCGGCGAGCCGTTCCTCACCACGCGGCCCACGCAGCGCAGCGCCGGGCTCGGGCTCTTCATCATGCGCGGGGTGATCGACGCGCAGGGAGGATCGCTCGAACTCGAGAACGCGCCCGAGGGGGGCGCGGTCGTGCGGATCAGGCTCTCCCCCGCGATCGGCTGAGCCGCGGCCGCGCAGGGCACCGCCGCTCAGGGCACGACGGCCGTCGCCTCGATCTCCACCACCGCGCCCGGCTCCATCAACGCCGTCACCTCCACCGCGCTCATCGCCGGGAAGTGCTTCCCCAGCACCTCGCGATACGCCGCGCCGAGCGCGGGGCCGGCGGCGAGATACTCGGCCTTGCTCGTGACGTACCAGGTGAGCCGCACGAGATGCTCGGCGCGCGCGCCATCGCACGCCAGCACCGCGACGATGTTCTCGAGGGCCTGCCGCGCCTGCGCGACGAAGCCGCCGGGCACGATCCGCTGCTGCGCGTCCCACCCCACCTGACCGGCGACGAAGATCAACCGTCCCGCGGCGCTCACGCCGTTGGCGTAGCCGCGCGGCCGGGGCCACCCGTCGGGTTGCAGCGTGCGCTGGGTCATGTCGTCTCCTTGAGCCGGAAGCGTTGGAGCTTCCCGGTGTCGGTCTTGGGGAGCGCGGCGACGAACTCCACCACGCGGGGATACTTGTACGGCGCGATCGTCGCCTTCACGAAGTCCTGGATGCCGTGCACCAGCGCGGCGTCGCCCGTCGCACCGGGCTTGAGCACGACGAACGCCTTCACGGCCTGCCCGCGGTCCGCATCGGGCACGCCGACCACCGCGCACTCCGCGACGTCGGGGTGCTGCAGCACCGCCGCCTCGACCTCCGGTGCGCCGATGTTGTAACCGGACGAGAGGATGAGGTCGTCGGTGCGCGCCTTGAAGAAGACGTATCCATCGGCGTCCATAGTCGCGGCATCACCGGTCAGGTTCCATCCGCCCTGGACGTAGTCGCGCTGACGCGGGTCGTCCATGTAGCGGCAGCCGGTGGGACCACGCACCGCGAGGCGCCCGACCTCGCCCACCGGCAACGGGCGCAGCGCCTCGTCGAGGATCGCGACCTCGTAGCCGGGCACCGCGCGTCCGATCGCCCCCGGTCGCACCTCCGCCCCGGCGGCGGCGATGAAGATGTGGATCATCTCCGTCGCCCCGATCCCGTCGAGCATCTCGATCCCCGTGGTCTCGCGCCAGAGCGTGCGCGTCGCATCGGGCAGCGCCTCGCCGGCCGAGACCGACGCGCGCAGCGAGCGCGTGACGAAGCGCGCAGGCTCCTTCTGCATGGCGAGCGCCATCGCGCGATAGAAGGTGGGGGCGGTCCAGCTCACCGTCGCCTGCGTCGCCGCGATCGCCTCGAGGAGCGAGTCGGGCGTCGCCTTCTCCACGAGCACCGTGCTCGCGCGTGCCGCGAGCGGGAAGGTGAGCAGGCCGCCGAGCCCGAAGGTGAACGCGAGCGGGGGCGTCCCGATGCACCGGTCGTCGGCGCGCAGGCCGAGCACCTGCGACGCGAAGCCGTCGCTCATCGCCAGCACGTCGCGGTGGAAGTGCATGCATCCCTTGGGGACGCCGGTGGTCCCCGACGTGAACGCGATCAGGCAGACGTCATCGCTCGACGTCGCCACGGCCCCGAACGGCGCCGCGCGCTCGGCGGTGCGCCATTCGAGGGAGTCCTCGCCGCGATGCCCCCAGCAGCGGATCGCGTCGGCGCGGAGCGGGCCGTGCACCGCCTGCCGGAGCTCGTCCACGAGGCGCACGTCGCAGAGCGCCGCCGAGACCTGTGCGCGCTCGATGATCACGCCGAGCTCCTTGGCCCGCAGGAGCGGCATGGTGGTCACCGCGACGAGCCCGGCCTTGAGCGTCGCGAGCCAGGCCGCGGCCATCCAGCGGCCGTTGAAGCCGCGGAGCAGCACGCGGTTGCCCGGGACGAGGCCGAGGTCCTGCACCAGCACCTGCGCGAGCGCGTCCACCTGATGCAGCAACTCGCCGTACGTCACGTGCTCCCATCCGCCGTGCCCGTCGGCCACGACGAGCGCGATGCGGTCGCCATGGCCTTCGGCGATCGCGTCGTCGAGCAGGCGGGTCACGGCGTTGAGCCGCGGCGGATAGACGTACGGCGGTTCGGCGCGCATGACCGGCCACTCGGCGAGCGGCGGGAGCTGCTGGCGCGGCCAGAGGTCGAGATGCGCACTCGGCAGGAGGGACGCGTGCATCGCGTGATCCTCGCGGTCAGGCGGTGGCGGCGGCGTCCTTCGCCGCCTTGAGGGCCTCACGGCCGACGAGCAGCCGCTGCACTTCGGTGGCGCCCTCGTAGATCCGCAGGGCGCGGATGTCGCGATAGAGGCGTTCGACCACCTCGCCCACGCGCACGCCGCGTCCACCGTGCAGCTGGACCGCGTGATCGATCACCCGCTGCGCGAGCTCGGTGGCGCCGAGCTTGGCCATCGCCGCGACGCCGGTGGTGCGGCCGTCCTGCGTGTCGCGCTGCCAGGCCGCGCGGTAGGTGAGCAGGGCGGCGGCATCGAGGTCGGTCGCCATGTCGCCGATGATCGCCTGGGCGAGCGGCTGCGCGCCGAGCGTCGCGCCGAACATCCCGCGCGCCTGCGCGTGCGCGAGCGTCTCGGACATCGCGCGCCGCGCGAAGCCCACCGCGGCCGCGGCCACCGACGTGCGGAAGATGTCGAGCGTCCGCATGGCGAGCGCGAAGCCGGCGCCGGCCTCGCCGAGCAGGTGGTCGTCGGGGACGACGCAGTCGGTGAGCGTGAGCGTCGCGAGCGGATGCGGCGACATGACCTCGATCCGCGCGCTCGCGTCGAGTCCCGGCGTGGTGGCCGGCACGACGAAGCCGCTGATCCCCTTGGAGCCGCTGAGCGCGGCGTCGCTGCGCGCGAAGATGCAGTAGAAGTCGGCGATGCCGCCGTTGGAGATCCAGGTCTTCACGCCGTTCAGTCGCCATCCGCCGGCCACGCGCTCGGCGCGGCAGCTCAGTGCGCCGGCGTCGGAGCCCGCCTCCGGCTCGGAGAGCGCGAACGCGGCGATCGCCTCGCCGGCGGCGACGCGCGGGAGCCAATGCCGGCGCATGGCGTCGCTCCCGCCCAGCGTGATGGCGCCGGAGCCGAGTCCCTGCATGGCGAAGGCGAAGTCGGCGAGGCCGTCGTGCGCCGCGAGCGCCTCGCGCAGCACGCAGAGGGCGCGGGAGTCGAGGGCGTCGAGTTCGCCGCCCCACGCCTTGGGGACGGTGTAGCGGAGGAAGCCCGCGTCGCCGAGGGCGCGCACCCAGACGCGGCAGGCGGCATCGGTGTCGGTGTGCGCGATGTGCTGCGCGTGCGACCAGCGCGTCGCCGCGGCCGCGAGGTCGCGATGGGCGTCGTCGAAGAAGGGCCAGCGCAGGTGCGCGGGCGTGGCGGTGGCGGCCATCAGTTGCCCTCGAACGACGGGGTCCGCTTGGCGGCGAAGGCCTCGAAGGCGCGCCGGAAGTCCTGCGTGCCCATGCAGAGGGCCTGCGCCTGGGCCTCCATCTCGATCGCCTGTTCGACGGAGACGCTCCATTCCTGCTCGAGCATCCGCTTGGTCATGGCGTGCGCGAAGGCGGGGCCGTTGGCGAGGTCGCCGGCGCGCCGCGTCGCCTCGGCGAGCAGCGCGTCGGGTTCGACGACCGCGTTGTAGAAGCCCCACCGCTCGGCCTCGGCGGCGTCCATCGAACGGCCGGTGTAGAGCAGCTCGGCCGCGCGTCCCTGGCCGATGATCCGCGGGAGCATGGCGCAGGCGCCCATGTCGCATCCGGCGAGCCCCACGCGCGTGAAGAGGAAGGCCGTGCGGGTGCGCGGCGTGGCGAGGCGCAGGTCCGAGGCCATCGCGAGGATCGCCCCTGCGCCGGCCGCGACGCCGTCCACCGCCGCGATGATCGGCTGCGGGCACTGGCGCATCGCCTTCACGAGGTCGCCGGTCATCCGCGTGAACGCGAGCAGTTCCGGCACCGCCATCCGCGTGAGGGGCTCGATGATCTCGAAGACGTCGCCGCCCGAGCAGAAGTTGCCCCCCGCGCCGGTGAGCACGATCGCGCGCACGTCGGTGGCATAGGGCAGATCGCGGAAGAGGTCGCGCAGCTCGGCGTACGAGTCGAAGGTGAGCGGGTTCTTCCGCTCGGGGCGCGTGAGCGTGATGATGCCCACGCGTCCGTCCTCGGTGGTGGTCCAGTCGAAGTGCGCCGGCGTGCGGCCCGCCATCGGGCGGCGCATCGCGGTCATCGGGTCGGTGGGCATCAGGCGGTCCTCTCCAGTCTGAGATGCTGCTTCACGGAACCCAGCAGGGTGTGCATCGCCTTCCGCTCGGTGGCGGTCAGCGTCCCGAACAGATGCGCGACGGTGGCCTCGTGCTGCCGGGCCATCGCCTCGAAATGCCGTCGGCCGTTGGCGGTGAGGCGCACCACCGTCGCGCGCCGGTCGTCGGGCGCGGTGCGTCGCGTGACGTGCCCCTCGCCCTCGAGCGCCGCGACGAGCCAGGTGACGTTGCCGTTGGTCGTGAGCGTCGCCGCCGAGAGCTCGCCCATGCGCAGGCCCTCCGGCGCGCGATCGAGCTGCGCGAGGACGTCGAAGCGCGCGAGCGACGAGCCGAACTCGCGCTTGAGCATCTGGTCGATCGTCCGCTCCACCATGGTCGTGCAGGTGAAGAGGCGCAACCAGAGGCGCAGCGCCTCGTGGTCGTCGCCCTGCAGGCGCGTCTCCGGGTCGAGGACCGCCACGGTCATGCGAGTTCGCCCATCACCATCGTGTGCTCGCCCGTGACGGCGCAGTCGGGTACCGCGTAGTGCAGCACCGCCGCGGCGACCTCGTCCACCGTGGCGAGCCGCTTCTGCCCCGAGTCGCGGATGATCGTCGCGAGCGCCTGCTCGGCGGTGAGCTGCGTCTTCGCGACGAGCTTCGCGACCGCGTCGCGCACCATGTCGGTGTCCACATAGCCGGGGCAGACGGCGTTGACCTTCACGCCCTTGGGCGCGAACTCGATCGCCAGTGCGCGCGTGAGGCCCATCTCGGCGTGCTTCGCCGCGCTGTAGGCCGTGATGTACGGCCCGCCGGCGAGGCCGGCGATGCTCGCGACGTTCACGATCCGTCCGCCGCCGCGCGCGACCATCCCGGGGAGCACCGTCTGGATCGCGTGCAGGGGCGCGAAGAGGTGCACGGCGAGCATCCGCTGGAAGAGCGCGTCGTCGCTCTTGAGGAACGGCATCGTCTCGGCGGTGCCGGCGTTGTTCACCAGCGCCTGCACCGGCCCGAGCGCCGCCTCGGCCTCGGCGATCGCGAGCCGCAGCGCGGCGGCATCGGTCACGTCCGCCCCGACCACGCCGGCGCGGACGCCCATCGCCTGCACCTCGTGCACGAGCGCCATCGCATTCGCCGGCGTGCGCACGAGGAGCGTGACGTCGGCGCCTGCCTTGGCGAGTCGCCGGACGATCGCCGCGCCGATCCCGCGATTGGCGCCCGTGACGAGGGCATGCTGTCCTTGCATCGGCTTCACGTGAGTTCTCCCTTGGGCGGGGCGCCGGACGCGGCGGCGTTCGCCGCGCGTTCGCGCTCCATCAGTCGATCGAGTTGCACCTTCGCGGCGCGGTACTGCGCGGGCCAGAGCGGCGCCGTCCCCACGTAGCCGAGCTTCGCCGACTCGGCGAGCAGCCACGCCGGGTTGGCGAGGTGCGGCCGGCCGATCGCGACGAGGTCCGCGCGTCCCGACGCGATGATCCCGTTCGCCTGGTCCGCGTCGGTGATCGCGCCGACGGCGATCGTGGGGACCTCGCCCTCCTGGCGGACACGGTCGGCGAACGGCGTCTGCCACATGCGACCGAACACGGGGCGCTCGGCCTTCACCACCTGGCCGGCGGAGACATCGACGAGGTCGGCACCGGCCGCGTGGAAGATGCGGGCGATCCCGACGGCATCGTCGTCGGTGTTGCCCCCCTCGTGCCAATCGTGCGCCGAGATGCGCACCGACATCGGCCGGTCGGCGGGCCAGGCGGCGCGCATCGCGGTGAAGACCTCCAGCGGAAAGCGCGCGCGTCGCTCGACGTCGCCGCCGTAGGCATCGGTGCGGCGATTGGTGAGCGGCGAGAGGAACGCCGAGAGGAGGTAGCCGTGGGCGCAATGCAACTCGAGCCAGTCGAAGCCGGCATCCGCGGCGAGCCGCGTCGCGTGGACGAACTCGTCCCGCACGCGATCCATGTCGGCGCGGGTCATCTCGCGCGCGCGCTGCGAGATGCCGGCGAGGTACTCGGTCTCGGAGGGCGCGATGAGCGGCCAGTTGCCGTCGGGCAGCGGCTGGTCGATCCCCTCCCACATCCGGCGCGTCGAGCCCTTCGCGCCCGCATGTCCCAGCTGGATGCCGATCCGCGCCGGCGACCACTCGTGCACGAAGCGGACGATGCGAGCCCAGGCGTCGCGGTGCGACGCGGTCCACAGTCCGGGGCACCAGGGCGTGATGCGCGCGTCCGGCGCGGGGCAGGTCATCTCCGTCATCACGAGTCCCGCGCCACCGGTCGCGCGCGCGCCGAGGTGCACCAGGTGCCAGTCGCTCGGCGTGCCGTCGGGGTGCGCGCTGTACTGCGCCATGGGCGAGACGACGACGCGGTTGGGGAGCGTGACGCCGCGCACCTTGTACGGGGTCAACAACGGCGGGACCGGGGGATCCTCGCCGCCTGACCGGCCGACCGGGTGCGCGGCGCGGGCGTGCCTGCGCCGCCTCCTGCGCGGCGCGCTGCGCGAACCACCGCTCGAAGGCGCGCACGTACCCCGCGTCGCGCTCCCGCAGGTTCTCGTGCGAGATGCGCTGCGAGCGCGTGAGCAGCGAGTAAGCGAACTGTTCCGGCGCCAGCGATGCGTAGCGCGCGACCGACTCGAACCACTCCGTCGAGTTGCGCGCCGCATTGGTGAGCTTGAGCACCTCCACGCTGCGCTCGGCCTGGTAGCGCTCGAGCGCGCGGGGCGTGATGCCCCCTTCGGCGGCGAGGATCCGGTCGAGGGCGATCGCATCCTCGAGCGCGAGCTTGCTCCCCGACCCGATGGAGAAGTGCGCGGTGTGCGCCGCATCGCCGAGCAGCACCACGGGGACGCCGGCGCGGGCGGCCCCATCGGTGGCGATCCAGTGCACCCAGCTCTCGCAGGTCACGCGCGGGAAACGGATCCACGACGCCGAGCCGCGCAGGTGCCGCGCGTTGCTGAGCAGCGGCGCGCCGTCGAGCGTGCGGGCGAAGAGGCGCTCGCAGTACGCGATCGACTCCTCGGCGCTCATCTGATCGAGTCCGGCCTTCTCCCACACCTCGTACGGCGTCTCGACGATGAAGGTGCTCATCCCCTCGTCGAACTGGTACGCGTGCGCCTGGAACCAGCCGTGCTCCGTCTCGGCGAAATCGAAGGTGAAGGCGTCGAACCGGCGCGGCGTGCCGAGCCAGGTGTAGCGGCAGCGGCGGAGGTCGATCGCCGGCTTGAAGGCGCTGGCGTAGCGCTCTCGGATGCGGCCGTTGATCCCGTCCGACGCGATGACCAGGTCGAAGCGCTCGCGCGCGACGAGCGCCTCGAGGTCGGGCTCGATCTCGTGCTCGAAGCGGAGCACCACCCCGAGGGCGGCGCAGCGGCGCTGGAGCAGCGTGAGCATCGCCTGGCGTCCGACGCCGCTGAAGCCGTGCCCGCCCGAGCGCATGGTCTCGCCGCGGAAGTGGACGGCGATGTCGTCCCAGTGGTGGAGCGTGCGCGCGATCTCGTCGCCCGTCTCGGGGTCGGCGTCGCGGAGGTTGGCCACCGTCTGGTCGGAGAGCACGACACCCCAGCCGAAGGTGTCGTCGGGCCGGTTGCGCTCGTGCACCTCGACATGAGCGTCGGGGTGCCGGCGCTTGAGGAGAAGCGCCGCGTACAGTCCACCAGGTCCGCCCCCGACGACCAGCACGCGCACGGGAAAGCTCCGTTAGATAAGGGCAGGTTGGACCTGCCATTTGCTTCAAATATGAAGGAAACAAGGTGGAAGGAGGAAGGTGGAAGGCAGAAGCGCCCCGATCGCGGGCGCGTACCGGGGAATCCGACTAGATTCATGCGATGCCCGAACTCACCCTTCCCGCCCCTTCCTTATAGATGGCCACCTCCAAGCGGGGCAGCGGTCGGCGCCGTGGTGGCGCTGCGCGGCGCGGGAAGGGCGGGGGGGCGGCGAGTCGCCAGCCGCAGCTCACGTCGCAGCCGACGGGGCGCACGGCGTACGTCGAGACGCGGCGATGGCTGCTCGAGCGCCATGGCCCGGTCTGCGCCTACTGCGAGCGCACCGTCGCCGAGCGCACCATCACGCTCGACCATGTGACGCCGCGCCGCGGGCAGACCGCGTACGACCGGCGCGACAACCTCGTGCTCTGCTGCAAGGCGTGCAACGCCGCCAAGGCCGACACGCCGATCCTCGCCTTCCTGCTCCGCAACCGGGCGCGCGTGGTCGCGCTGTTCAAGTATGGGCAGCACCTGAGCCATCAGCTGGTCGAGATGGTGAAGGACCTCATCCCGCCCGACGAGTGGCCCGCGATCCCGCCGCCGCACTCGGCCAAGCATCCGCGCCGCAAGTCGTCGCGCGAGTTGTTCGGCGACGACGACGGCCCGTCGCCCTACCTCGACTGACGCGCGCGCGCCGCGCGAGGCCCGCATGTCCATCCGCACCGTGCACACCGCGGCCGCGCCGGAACCGGCCGGCCACTACTCGCAGGCGACCGTGCACCAGGGCGTCGTGTACGTGAGCGGGATGCTCCCGCTCGACCCGGTGACCCGCGCCGTGGTCCCCGGCGGCATGGAGGAGCAGCTCGTGCGCACGCTGGAGAACATCCGGGCCGTGCTCGAGGCCGCCGGCTCCGACTTCGCCCACGCGTTGCGCCTCACGGTCTACATCCCCGACATCTCGCTCTGGGGCGCGGTGAACGCGACCTACGCGCGCGTGATGGGCGACGCCCGCCCGGCGCGCGCGGTGATCCCCACGCGCGAGCTCAAGCCGGGGGTGCTCGTGGAGATCGACTGCGTCGCCGCGGTCCGTGAGTGAGCGCGTGACCGACCTCCACGCACTGCCGACGCCGAGTCTCGTCGTGGACCGCGCGCGGGTCGTGCGGAACGTCGAACGCATGGGCACGCGCATCGCCGCCCTCGGCGCGCGGCTGCGGCCGCACGTCAAGACGCACAAGGCCATCGAGGTCGGGCGGATGCAGCAGGCCGCGGGGATGCACGGCATCACGGTCTCGACGCTCGCCGAGGCGCGGGCGTTCGCCGCGCACGGCTTCGACGACATCACGTATGCGGTGCCGATCGAGCCGGGGAAGTTCGCCGCGGTCGCGGCCATCGCCGCCGCCGGCACGCGCCTCGCCGTGATCACCGATGACCTCGACGTCCCGGTCCCGCTCGCCGCCGCTGCCGCGAGCGCGGGGGTGACGCTGGACGTGTACGTGAAGGTGGACTGCGGCTACGGGCGCGCCGGCGTCGATCCGCGCGGCGCCACGCTGCCCGCGCTCGCGCAGCGCATCGGCGACCAGCGCGGGCTCCGCTTCGCGGGGATCCTCGCCCATGCCGGCCATTCGTACCAGGCCCGCGGCGCGGCGAAGATCCTCGAGGTCGCGCGCGCCGAGCGCGATGTCATGGTCGCCGCCGCGGCACGCCTCGCGGCGGCCGGGATCGCGGTGCCGACGGTGAGCATCGGGTCCACGCCCACGGCGTCGCACATCGACGACCTCACCGGGGTGCACGAGGTGCGCACGGGGAACTACTGCTTCTACGACGTGATGCAGGTCGCGATCGGGTCGTGCACGGCGGACGATGTCGCGCTGTCGGTCCTCGCGGCGGTCGTCCATCGCGATGCGCACAAGCTCATCCTCGATGCCGGCGGGATCGCGATGAGCAAGGACGCCGGCATCACCGATCCTGACGGCGTGACGCACTACGGGCGGGTCGTCACGCTCGAGGGCGAGGACCTCGGCCTTCGCGTGACGAGCCTCTCGCAGGAGCATGGCTGGGTGCCGGTGGCCGACGCGCGATTGCGCGAGCGGCTCGCCGTGGGGACGCGCGTGCGCGTGCTCGCCAATCATTCCTGCCTCACGGCGGCCCAGTTCGCCGAGTATCAGGTGCTGGACGGTACGCGCGTGACGGAGCGCTGGACGAACCATCGCGGCTGGTGAACCGGCGCCCCATGCTGAACACGCGGTCGCGCTCCTGCGTAGGACACCCGTGACCCTCCCCCTGGATCCGATGCGCGCCGTCGTCGCCGCCTGTGGCCTGATGCTCCTCCCGTGCCTCGCCTCGTCGGCGGTGGCCCAGGCCGCGGCCGTCGAGGGCGCGGTGCCCACGGCGCGAGCGGTGCGCACCAGCGCGCCCATCACGCTCGATGGCCGCGACGACGATGCGGTGTGGCGCACGGCGCCCGTCACGAGCGACTTCCGCCAGTTCACGCCGGGCGAGGCCGAGCCGGCGCGCTTCCGCACGGCGTTCCAGGTCGCGTACGACGACCGCACGCTCTACGTCTTCACGCGGATGTACGACCCGCGCCCCGACTCGCTGGTCGCCCTGCTGAGCCGTCGGGATGTGCGGACCCCGTCGGAGTGGATCAAGGTCGTGATCGACGGCTTCCACGACCGGCGGAGCGGGCTCCAGTTCATCGTCAACCCGGCCGGCGTGAAGCGCGACGCGACCATCTACTCCGATGTGCAGGAGGATGCGGCGTGGGACGGGGTGTGGGACGTCGCGGTGCAGGTGGACTCGCTCGGCTGGACGGCCGAGTTCGCGATCCCGTTCTCGCAGCTCCGCTACCAGCCGAGCGACGCGCTGACGTTCGGCTTCGGCGTGTGGCGCGATGTCGCGCGATTCGGCGAGCGCGACGCATGGCCCGTGTACCGGCCGAGTCGGCAGACCTTCGCCTCGCAGCTCGGCGATCTCGTCGGCATCGAGGGGATCGGTCGCAACCGCCGGCTCGAGCTCATGCCGTACGCGGTCTCGAAGAACTCCACGTTGCCCGCCGGCGCCGGTCGGTGGGAGCATCCGCAAGCGCAGAGCTTCGGCCTCGACCTGAAGGCAGGGCTCACGAGCAACATCACGGTCGACGCCACGATCAATCCCGACTTCGGTCAGGTCGAGGCGGATCCCGCGGTGCTCAACCTCAGTGCGTTCGAGGTGCGGTTCGACGAGCGGCGGCCGTTCTTCCAGGAGGGGATCAACCTCTTCCGGTGTCAGGGGCCCTGCGAGGGCATCTTCTACACGCGGCGCATGGGCCGCGCGCCGCAGCTCGCGACAAGCCCGCGCGACCCGCGCAGCAGCACCATCCAGGCCGCGGCGAAGGTCACCGGGCGCTTCGAGGGCGGGATGCAGTTCGGGCTCGTCGCGGTGCAGTCGGCGCGCGAGGAGGGGCAGGCCGGCCAGACGATCGAGCCGGCGACCACCACGCTCGTGGGCCGGCTCGTGCAGGACTTCCGCGGCGGCCGCTCGCAGCTCGGCACCATGCTCACCGGCTTCCGGCGCGATCTCGATCCGGGCACGGCGCCGCTGCTGCGTCGCGAGTCGTACACGGCGCTGCTCCAGGGCTATCACCGCTTCGCCGACCGCTGGGAGGTGAGCGGGTACGCCGGTCGTTCGACCGCGCGCGGCACGCCGGAGTCGATCGCGCGGACGCAGCTCTCGAGCGTCCACTACTTCCAGCGCCCCGACCATGAGCGCACCTACGATCCCACGCGCACCAGCATGGCCGGCGGCGTCACGTCGCTCTCGCTCAAGCGCTACGCGGGCCGCGTCCGGTGGGAGACGATGACGCGCTACGCCGAGGCGGGGACCGAGATGAACGATCTCGGCTTCGTCGTGCTGGTGAACGACGCACAGATTCGGAACCAGCTCTCGATCACGGCGACGCGCCCGACCTCGTGGTATCGCCGAGCGAACGCGGTGGTGAGCAGCGAGAACCACTGGACCACCGGCGGGGATCCCACGGGATCCGTGGCGCTCGCGCACGCTGCGGCGGAGTTCACGAACTTCTGGAGCGCGTCCTTCACCTACAGCGCGTCCGCTCTCGGCAACATGCTCTGCGTGAGCTGCGCTCGCGGCGGCCCGATGCTCCGCGTCTCGCCCTATCATCGTCTTTCGCTCACCTTCGACGGCGACGCGCGCCGGGCGCTCAAGCCGGGCATCGACGTGCGGGTCGCGACCGGCGACGAGGGCCGTTCGTGGGCGGCGCAGGGTGCCATCGGACTCGAGGGCCGCATCGGGACACGGACCTCGCTCGAACTCGGCGCCAGCTATGAGCGCCGCTCCGACGACACGCAGTGGGTGCGCAACTTCGGCGCGACCTTCAGCGACACGACGCACTTCACCTTCGCGGCGCTCGCCCAGGACATCCTCGGCATCAACCTGCGCGCGAACATGACCGTCACGCCGGCCCTCAGCCTGCAGCTCTACGCCCAGCCGTTCATCGCGAGCGGGGCCTTCACCGATTGGCGCGAGATGGTGGACCCGCGCAACCGGTCGTACGCGGCACGGTACGCCCCGTACGGCGGCGGCGCCGATCCCGCGGGCTTCAACCAGAAGCAGTTCAACTCCAACGCCGTGCTCCGCTGGGAGTACCGCCCGGGGTCGGTGCTGTTCGTGGTCTGGCAGCAGGGACGGTTCGACCAGCGCGATCCGGCGACCTTCGAGGCCGGTCGCGACCTCCGGAACCTCTTCTTCACGCATCCGGACAACACGCTCCTCGTGAAGCTGTCGTACTGGTTCAACCCGTAGGCGCGGGGCATATTCCGCCCCCATGCCCCTCCTCCAGGACACCACACGCGAAGCCCGCAAGGTCATCGTCGCCTCCTCGCTCGGCACGGTGTTCGAGTGGTATGACTTCTACCTGTACGGGTCGCTCGCGGGGATCATCAGCAAGCAGTTCTTCTCCGGGGTCAACCCGACGGCGGCGTTCATCTTCGCGCTGCTCGCCTTCGCTGCGGGGTTCGCGGTGCGCCCCTTCGGGGCGCTCGTGTTCGGCCGGCTCGGCGACCTCGTCGGACGCAAGCATACCTTCCTGATCACGATCCTCATCATGGGCGTCTCGACCTTCGTGGTCGGCGTCCTGCCGTCGTACGCGTCGATCGGGATCGCGGCGCCGGTGCTGCTGGTGCTGATGCGCCTCCTGCAGGGGCTCGCGCTCGGCGGTGAGTACGGCGGGGCGGCGACCTACGTCGCCGAGCACGCGCCGCCGGGCGCGCGGGGCGCGTACACCTCGTGGATCCAGACGACCGCGACGATGGGGCTCTTCCTCTCGCTCCTCGTCATCCTCGCCTGCCGCGTCACGCTCGGCACGGAAGCCTTCGAATCGTGGGGATGGCGGATCCCGTTCCTCGTCTCGCTGCTGCTGCTCGGGATCTCGGTGTGGATCCGGCTGGCGCTCGATGAATCGCCGGTCTTCAAGGCGATGAAGGCCGAGGGGACGCGGTCCAAGGCGCCGCTCACCGAGTCGTTCGCCGAGTGGGGGAACCTGAAGATCGTGCTGCTCGCGCTCTTCGGCCTGACCGCGGGTCAGGCGGTCGTCTGGTACACCGGGCAGTTCTACACGCTCTTCTTCCTCACGCAGACGCTCAAGGTCGAGACCTCGACCGCGAACATCCTCGTGGCGGTCTCGCTGCTCCTGGGTACGCCGTTCTTCGTGGTGTTCGGCACCCTCTCCGACCGGATCGGCCGCAAGCCGATCATCCTGCTCGGCTGCGCGCTCGCGGCGCTCACCTACTTCCCGCTGTTCCGGGCCCTCACGCACTACGCCAACCCCGCGCTCGAGGCGGCTCAGCTGAGCGCCCCGGTGGTCGTGACCGCCGATCCCGCCGAGTGCTCGGTGCAGTTCAATCCGGTGGGGACGAGCAAGTTCACCTCGAGCTGCGACGTCGCGAAGGCCGCGCTGGTGGCGCGCGGCGTCCCGTACACCAACGGCCCCGACGCGAGCGGTCCGGCGGTGATCCGCGTCGGCGAGGTCGCGATCCCCGCGTTCGATGCGGTCGCGCAGTCGGGCGAGAAGCCGCGGTTCGACGCCGCGCTCAAGGCCGCACTCGATGCCGCCGGCTACCCTGCCACCGCCGATCCCGCGGCGATCGACAAGCCGATGGTCGTCCTCGTCCTCTGGGTCCTCGTCCTCTACGTCACGCTGGTCTACGGGCCGATCGCCGCGATGCTCGTCGAGATGTTCCCCACGCGCATCCGCTACACGTCGATGTCGTTGCCCTATCACATCGGCAACGGGTGGTTCGGCGGATTCCTCCCCACCACGGCCTTCGCGATCGTCGCCGCACGCGGGGACATCTACTCCGGGCTGTGGTACCCGGTCATCATCGCGAGCATGACGTTCGTGGTGGGGGCGCTCTTCCTGCGTGAGACGAAGGACGTGGACATCCTCGATACCGGCCGAAGTGCGCGCCCCGTGCAGGGGTGACGGTGCGCGGACGGTGGACGGCGGGTCGCACGGCGTTCGGTGTGGTGCTCGCCATGACGGCGCTCCTGTTCGACGCCGCCACCGCGGGCGCGCAGTCCGAGCGACTCGACCCGCGCAATGGCGCGCTCGAGTTCTGGGGCGCGCTCAGCGGGCGGTCGCCGCAGTGGGGGATCCTCGGCGAGACCCCGCACATGCGCTTCGGCCAGCTCGCCGTGCGGCTCTCGCGCCCCATCGGCGCGCGCGCCGCGGAGGGCGAGTTCCCGACGCTCGAGTGGACGATCGACGTCATCCCGCTCGCGCGGCTGAGTCCGCCGCTCGTGAGCCTGCGCGGTGCCGGCGTGCCATGCCCGACCGCGGCGCTCTGCGTTCTGCCGCCCGATCCGGCGGACGGGAGCGGCCTCTTCCCGCCGGGTGCGCCGCTCGGCGCCGGTATCGCGCCGCTGGGACTCGTGCGCCGCTTCCATCGTCGCGGACCCGTCTCGCCCTGGATCGGCGTGTCGGGCGGGGCGTTGCTCTTCAGCGAACGCGTGCCCACCACGCAGGCCGCACAGTTCAACTTCACGGCGAGCGCGGAGGTGGGGTTGCGCTTCGGCCCGCCGACCGAGCGTGGCATCACGCTCGCCTACCGCTTCCATCACATCTCGAACGCGGGCACGGCCGGCGAGAATCCCGGCGTCGCCTCGCATCTCCTCATGGTCGGGATGCACCGCCCGCGGCGCTGAAGTCCGCGGCGCGATGCGTGACGCGCCCGCCCATCATCGTGAGGACCGGCTTCGCGCGCAGCAGCGCGGTGGGCGCCGTCCCGATGATCTCCTCCGAGAGCACGACGAGATCGGCGAGCATCCCCGGCGCGAGCGTTCCGAGCTCCTGCTCGCGGAAGGCCGCGTAGGCCGATCCGTGCGTGTAGTGCCGGAGCGCCGCCTCCACGTCGATCCGATGCTGCGGCTGCCAACCGCCCGCCGGTGAGCCGTCGGGCAGCTGGCGCGTCACCGCGATCCAGGTGCCGAGGAGCGGGTCCATGGGGAAGACGGGGTAGTCGCTGCCGAACGCCTGCATCGCGCCCGCGTCGTCGAGGGCCTTGAACGGCATCGCGTGCGTCTCGCGGACGGGCCCGAGCATCGGGACGTAGTTGGTCATCGTCGTCGCGTCCGGCGTGGCGAAGATCGCCTGCGTGGACGCGATCACGCCCAGCTCGCGGAAGCGCGGGAGGTCGGCGGGGTCGGGCACCTCGAGGTGCTCCACGCGGTGCCGACGGTCGCGCGGCCCGTTGCGCGCGGCCGCCGCGCCGAACGCATCGAGCGCCATCCGCACCGCGCGATCGCCGATCGCGTGCAGCTCCACCTGGATCCCCGCGCTGTCGTAGCGCGTCACGGCATCGGCGAGGTCGGCGTCGCTCCAGCGCGGGAGTCCGGTCTGCCCGCCGATCGCGTAGGGGGCGAGCATCGCCGCCGTCGCCGCATCGACGGTCCCGTCGAGCATCCCCTTCGCGATCCCCGTGCGCAGCAGCGGTCCCGACCACCGCTCCCCCAGCGCGCGCCAGGCCGCGAAGGCGGAATCGCCGGGGACCTGGATGAATGGCAACGCCACGCGGAACCGCACGAGCAGCGAGTCCTCCGTGCGCGCGCGATCGAAGGCCGCCTGCTCGGCGTCCCCGAGCGCGTTCGCCACCTGCAGCGCCGTCAGGCCGAGCGACGCGGCGCGATGCATCTCGTAGCGCAGCGCGGCATAGACCTCGTTCGCGTCGGGGTCGGGGAGCTCCTTGCGGACGAGTTGGCTCGCCGTCTCCTGCAGCAGTCCGGTCGGCGCGCCGCCCACATCGCGGATGATCGCGCCGCCCGCCGGCTCCGGCGTCTCGATCCCCACGCCGGCGATCGCGAGCGCGCGCTGGTTGGCGAGGGTCTGATGCCCATCGCGATCGGTGAGGAGGACCGGTCGGTCGGGGAACGCGGTGTCGAGGTACCGTCGATGCGCGGTGTTCCGCGGGAACATGTCCGGCGTCCACCCGCGCCCCGTGAGCCAGGCGTCGGCGGGGACGGAGTCGGCGAAGGCCCTGAGTCGCGCGATGATCTCCTCCGGATCCTTCGCGCCGACCAGGTCGGCGGAGCGCCGCGTGGGCAGGTGCCAGTGCGCATCGTGGAAGCCGGGGATCACGCGCCGGCCATCGAGATCGATCGCGGTGGTCCCGTCTCCGGCGAGTCGTCGCACGTCGGCATCGCGACCGATGGCGAGGATCCGGTCTCCCTTCACCGCGATCGCCGTCGCATCGGCGATCGTCGAGTCGCCGCTCCAGATACGGCCGTTGAACAGGATGACATCGGGGACCGTCTCGCGGCCGCAGGCGGCGGTGAGCAGGATCGCGCCGAGGATGACGCGGCGACGGAGGGCAGGGAGGTGGAGGCGCATCGGTGACAGGTAGCCCATGCCGGCGCAGGTCGCAAGCCGAGCATTTCCACGCGCGCGCCCACGCTGTATCGTCAGGGGACCCTCACCGACTCGCCATGCGTCCGCTCCGTCATCTCGCGTTCCCGCTCGTCGCGCTCGTCGCGCTCGTCGTCGTCGGTTGTGCCCGCGCCGCGGGCGCGGATGCGCAGGGCGGTCCGGCCTCGCCGCAGCCGGCGAGCCGGGAGGACGTCGTCCGCGCACAGACGTTCACGAGCGGCCTCGTGCACCCGTGGGCACTCGCGTTCATGCCCGACGGACGGTTGCTCGTGACGGAGCGGCCGGGGCGGCTGCGGATCGTGGGCGCCGACGGGATGCTCTCGGCGCCCCTCGCCGGCGTGCCGACCGTCTACGCCGAGGGACAGGGCGGGCTGCTCGATGTCGCACTCGACCCGCAGTTCGCGACGAATCGCACGATCTATCTGTCGTACGCCGAGCCGGAGGGCGGACTCGCGGGCACGGCGGTCGCCCGCGCGACGCTCGGTGACGCGGGACTCTCCGATGTGCGGGTGATCTATCGTCAGCGCCCCAAGCTCCGCGGGGCGGGGCACTTCGGTTCACGCCTCGTCTTTGCCGCCGACGGCAAGCTCTTCATCACGCAGGGCGACCGGCAGGGCTATCGCGATCGCGCGCAGGACCTGACGCAGGGGATGGGCAAGTTCATGCGCATCAACCCAGACGGGACGATCCCGCCGGACAATCCGTTCGTCGGCCGCGACGACGCACAGCCGGAGATCTGGTCCTACGGGCATCGCAATGCGCAGGCGGCGGCGCTCGATCCCGCGACCGGTCGGCTGTGGACCATCGAGCACGGCGCGCGCGGCGGCGATGAGCTCAATCATCCCGAGCGCGGCCGGAACTACGGCTGGCCGGTGATCACCTATGGTCGGGACTACTCCGGTGCGCGGATCGGGGAGGGCACGGCGAAGGAAGGGCTCGAGCAACCCGTCTACTATTGGGACCCGGTCATCGCGCCGTCGGGTCTCGCGTTCTACTCGGCCGATGCGATCCCCGGGTGGAAGGGGAGCCTGCTGATCGGCTCGATGACGCCGGGCGGGCTCGTCCGCCTCGAGCTCGATGGCGAGCGCGTGGTGAAGGAGGAGCGCTACCTCGGCGACCTTCGCGAACGGTTCCGCGACGTCGCGGTCGGTCCCGACGGCATGGTCTACGTCGTGACCGACAGTCCCAACGGGCGCGTCCTGCGCATCACTCCCATCACGCGCTGAGGCGCGCCGTTCCCTGCCTCGTCCGCCGCTCCCCCCGCGGCTCCTGGCCCCCCGGGCGCGCCCCCCCCGCGGCCCGCGCCCCCGTCCCCCCCCCCCGCGGGCGCCCGGCCGCCCCGCCCCGGGCCCGCGGCCCCCCCGCCCCCCGCCGGCGGCCCCGGGCCCGGCGGGGCCCGGGGCGGCCGGGGCCCCGGCCGGCCCGGGCGGGCGCGCGGCGCGGCGCGCCCCCCGGGCGGGGCGGGCCGGGCCGCCCCGCGCCGCCGGGCCCCCCGTCCCCCGGGGTGCCCCCTTGGGCGCGCGGGCGTGCCGGGGGTGGCGGGGGCCTCCGCCGGGGCTGGACCCCCCGCGGCCGCCTGCTCGGCCGCCCCGCGCGCCCTGAACGCGGCGCGACGCCTCACGTCAGGAAGACCGTCGCCAGCCCGAGGAACACGCCCATGCTCGCGACGTCGGTGGCGGTCGTGAGGAAGATGCTCGACGCCGTCGCCGGGTCGGCCCCCACCCGGCGCAGCGTGAGCGGGATGAGCGCCCCTGAGATCCCGCTCACCACGCAGCTGACCGTCATCGCGAGCGCGACGATCAGCGAGAGCCCGAGGCGGTCCGGGTTCCCCTGGACCGTGGCGACGATGAACATCCCCGTGCCCGCGGTGACGCCGACCAGCGCGCCGTTGAAGAAGCCGAGGAGCGCCTCCTTCGCGACGAGCATCCGCTCGGTCCCCGCCTTCAGCTCGCCGAGCGTGAGGCCGCGCAACGTGACCGCGAGCGCCTGACAGCCCGTGTTCCCCGACTGGCCGGCGAGCACGGGAAGGAAGAGCGCGAGGATGACCATGTTGTCGAGCGTCTGCTGGAAGAGGCCGACCACGCCCGCGGCGATGAACGCCGTGAGCAGGTTGAGCTGCAGCCAGGGATGCCGGAACTTGAGGCTGCGCGTCCACGGCGTGAGCAGCCGCTCCTCCTCGGCGACACCGACCATGCGGCCGGGCTGCGCGCTGATCTCGATCGCCTGCTCCTCGAACATCGCGCTGCCGCGCACCTGCCCCAGCAGCTTGCCGCCGGCGTCGGTCACCGGGTAGACCGGATAGTGCCGGTGCACCACGAGCTTCATCGCATCGGCGAGCGGCACGGCGGGCTGGAGCGCGAAGACGTCGCGCAGCATGAGCGACTCGAGTCGCGCGTCGTCATCCTCCGCCACCACGAGGTCGCGCATGGTGACCACGCCCACGAGCACGCCCTGCGCATCGACCACGAACAGGTAGGTGAGCATCACGCGCTTGGCGACCTCGCGCACCCGCTGCGTCGCCTCGCGGACCGTCTCGTGCGTGCGGAAGGTCGCCGGCGGCGGCTCCATCAACCGGCCGATGGTGTCGTCCTCGAACGAGAGATTGCGCGACCACTGCTGCGTGACGTCGTGGGGCACCTGGTTCATCACCGAGGTGCGACGGCCCGGCTCGAGCTGCGGGATGATGTCGCCCGCCCACGCCGGGTTGATCCGCTGCAGCACGTCGGCGACGATCGCATCGCTGTGGCGCTCGAGCGCGTCGGCGGCCTCGGCGGGGCCCAGCTTCACGATCTGCGAGGCAAGGGTCTCGGCCTCGCTGGCATGGTCGGACGGCGCCGGCGGGCGCGGCTTCCCTTCGGTCACGGACGGGCTCCAGGCGTGGGTCTTTCGCAGTCCTCAAGATGCCCTGCGCCGTGGGCGCACGACAGGGGACGCGTGCGGTCCGGCGGATGTCCGCTCCCACTCGCGGAGGGGCCCGGACGCGCCGAGATTCCTGCCATGCGTCCCGTCGGCAGGACCCTCCTCGTGGTGCTCGCGTCCGGTCTCGCCGCCGCGCTCGCCTACCTCGCGCTCTGGCCGGTGCCCGTCGACCCGGTCGCGTGGGCCGCGCCGCCGGACACGGGCTTCACCGGTCCGTTCGCCGCGAATACGCGCTTGGCCGACCTCGACACGATCCCGCTCGGCGCGCACGAGGGTCCGGAAGGCGTGGCGCAGGATGCGCAGGGACGCGTCTATGTGTCCACCCGGCACGGCGTGATCCTCCGCTTCACCGCCGACGGCACCGATCCCGTCGCGTGGGCCGATACGCAGGGCCGTCCGCTCGGCCTCGACTTCGACACGGCGGGAACGCTCTTCGTCGCCGACGGAGAGCGCGGGCTGCTCGCGATCGACACCGCCGGGACGGTGCGCCTGCTCGCCGACTCGGCCGACGGCACGCGCATCGAGTTCGCTGACGACCTCGCGGTGGCGGCCGACGGGATGGTCTACCTCTCCGATGCGTCGACCAAGTTCGGTGTGCGCGCGCAGAGTGACGAGCAGGCGAGCGTGCTCGACGTGATCGAGCATGGTGGGCACGGACGCCTCATCGGGTGGGATCCGCGCACCGGCCGCGCGTCGGTCGTCGCGCGGGGACTCCAGTTCGCCAACGGCGTCGCGATGACGCCCGACGAGCAGGCGGTGTTCGTCTGCGAGACCGGCGCGTACCGCATCGTGCGCGTCGCGGTGACCGGGGCCGCGCGCGGCCGCGTGACCCCGGTCCTCGAGGGGCTGCCCGGCTTTCCCGACAACATCTCGCGCGGCCTCGATGGGCGATACTGGGTCGCGCTCTTCGCGCCGCGCAACGCGCTGCTCGACGCGCTCTCGGCGCGTCCGTTCCTGCGGAAGGTCATCGTCCGCATCCCCATGGCCCTGCGCCCGCGCGCGGCGGAGTACGGGCACATCTTCGCGATGGACGCCGGAGGGCGTGTGCTCGACGACCGGCAGGACCCGAGCGGCGGGTTCCCCAAGATGACCGACGTCCTCGAGACGGAGCGCTGGCTCTTCATCGGGTCGCTGCAGGGCGGCACGCTCGCGCGGGTGGCCCGGTGACCCAGCCCGACACCGCGCGCTACGACGACGGATTCTACGCCGACCAGGTGGACGGCTCGGCGCGCGCCGCCGCCGTGGTGCTGCCGCTCGTGATGGGGCATCTCGCCGTGGAGCGCGTGATCGATGTGGGGTGCGGCCAGGGTGCCTGGCTCGCGGCCGCCGAGTCGCTGGGCGCGCGCGTGCTCACGGGGCTCGATGGTCCGTGGGTGGATCGCGCGAAGCTGCGGAGCGCGCGGATCGTGTTCCATCCGACCGACCTCGCGCAACCGCTCCCCGACCATGGTCGCCATGATCTCGCCATCTCGGTCGAGGTCGCCGAGCACCTGCCCGCGGCGCGCGCCGACGGTTTCGTCGCGGACCTCTGCCGCGCCGCGGACGTGGTCCTGTTCAGCGCGGCCGTGCCGCATCAGGGGGGCACCGAGCACGTGAACGAGGAGCGCGCGTCGCGCTGGATCGCGCGGTTCGCGGCGCAGGGCCACGACTGCTTCGACCTGGTGCGCGGCGCCGTGTGGGACGATGCGCGCGTGGCGTGGTGGTATCGCCAGAACCTCTTCGTCTTCGTCTCGCGCCGCTCCTCGCTCCATGCGCGGTTCGCGGGGGCGCCGTTGCCGCCGGCGCCGCGCGACGTGGTGCACCCCGAGGCGTTCGAGGCGAAGGTCGGCTGGCTCGAGGGTGAGCGGCAGCGCCTGCAGCGATGGACCGACCATCCGACGTTGGGGCAGGCGCTCCGGGTGCTCTGGCGCGCGCTCACCGGCGGTCGGCGCTAGACTTCGCCCGTCCTCCCCCGGATCCCCATGCCTCCCATCGCGCGCTCGTTCCTCTCCATCGTCGGCGGCATGGCCGTCGCGGTGCTCGTCGTCATCCTGATGGACAAGCTCGGGGCGATGATCCATCCGCTGCCGGCGGGCTTCGATCCGCGGGTGACGGCGCAGGTGAATGCGCACATCGCGACCGCGCCGTTCGGGGCGATGCTCGTGATGGTCAGCGGCTGGGTGCTCGCGCCGTTCTCCGGGGGGCTCGTCGCGACGAAGCTCTCCGGTCGCCCCGGCACGATGTACGTGTGGGCGATCATGCTGCTGTTCCTGTCGACGACGCTCGTGAACCTGGGGACCTACGTGCATCCGCCGTGGATGTGGCTGGTCGCGACCGCGGGGATCCCGGGCGCCGGGTGGCTCGCCGCGCGGCTCGTGTCGGGACCCGCGCCCGCCGCCTGAGTCAGGGCGCGGCGCGTCGCGGGTCGAGCCACGCGTCCAGTGCGGCGAACACGGGCGCGGCATCGCGCTCGTTCAGGATCTCGTGATACAGCCCCTCGAAGCACTGCGCGGTGACCACGCTGCGCGGTGCCGCCGCGGCGAAGGCGGCACTCCCCTTGGGCGACACGAGGTGATCGCTGCCCGCCCACATGAGCAGCGTGGGGACCGACCAACGCGGGGCGTGCGCGAGCACGGCCGCGCCGCCATCGACGAGCGCCTTGGCGAGTCGCGCCGTCACGCGGTCGTGCACCAGCGGATCGGTCTGGTAGCGCCGGACGACGTCGGGGTCATGCGAGATCCTCGTCGCATCGAGCTGGTTCCCCATCGGCAGGTCGGGGACGAGCGCCAGACCGATCGCGAGCTGGAGGCGTTGCGCGAACCCGAGCCCCGGATCGAGGGCCGGCGAGGTGATGACGAGCGCATCGACCGGCCGCCGCGACTCGGCGACGAACTGCGCCGCGAGGAGGCCGCCCATGCTGTGTCCGAGGAGCACGAACGGGACAGGCGCGGACGTCCGCGTGGCATCGACCACCGCGTCGAGGTCCGCGAGGAGGTCACCGTCCGCGCCGAGCACGCCCCGCTTGCCCGGGGCACCGCCGTGTCCCCGCTGATCGTACCCGACGACGTCCCAGCCGCGGGCGACGAGGTAGTCGGCCACATGCGCATACCGGCCGATGTGTTCGCCGAGTCCGTGCACGAGCAGGATCCGGCCGCGCGGCGCGGCACAGGGCCAGTGCCGGAGCGGGAGGTCGAGGCCGTCGCGGGTGCGCACGGTGGCCGGCGGAGCGGCGAGGAGGGGCATGCGAGTGATGGCTGGCGCCGCAGGGAGGAGATGATGAGCTTCCGGGGTATGATGGAACATGGTGCGGCACCGGTCCGTACCGACAGGTCGGGGGGCGCTCGCCCCCGACCGTTCACTGCCCCAGGAGACCGCGCGTGATCACGTATGAAGTCACCGCCAGCGTGCGCGACGACCTCCGGGGTCGCTACGAGGTCTATCTGCGCGAGCGGCACATCCCCGATGTGCTCCTGACAGGCCTCTTCGAGGGCGCGGATCTGCTGCGGGACGATGATGGGCGCTTCCGCGTCCGGTACGAGATGGCGGATCGCGAGACGCTCGAGCGTTACCTCGTCACCCACGCGCCGCGCCTGCGGGCCGACGTCGCGGCGCACTTCCCGGACGGGATCGTCTTCGAACGCGCGGTGTGGAGCGCGCTGATGGCATGGCCGCACTGACCGTCGTCCGGCGAAGCCTCCTCGCGCTCGGCTTCGTCCTCGCCGCCGCCTCGCCGCGCGTGGCGGCGGCGCAGGCCGATTCGCTCGCGCCGCGCGAGCTCGTCGTCGTCGCGCACGGCATGGGCCGCTCGCCCATGTCGATGTGGCCGATCAAGAAGGCGCTCGAGGCGGAAGGGTACGAGGTCCTCAACTTCGGCTACTCGAGCTACTGCTGCAGCATCGCCGAGATCGGCGAGAAGCTGCGCGCCGAGCTGGCGCGCACCGTCGGGCCGCAGCACACGCAGGTGCACTTCGTCGGGCACAGCCTCGGCAACATCGTCATCCGGTACGTGCTCACGCGCGACACGCTCCCGCCGCGCGTGGGGCGCGTGGTGATGCTCGCGCCGCCCAACCAGGGGGCGCATGCCGCGAACACCTTCGCGCCGTTCGCCGGCTGGCTGCTGCGGCCGGTCAGCGAGCTTCGCGCCGACACCGCGGCGACGGTGCGGAAGCTCCCACGCGTGCGCGACGTGCAGATCGGCGTGATCGCGGCGCGCGACGACCGGACGGTGAAGCTCCCCGAGACGCATCTCGCGGAGGAGACCGCGCACGTGGTGGTCGGCGGCGGCCACTCGTTCATCATGCGCCGCGAGGACGTGAAGCGGCAGCTCGTGGCCTTCCTGCGCAGCGGCCGCTTCGTGGCGGAGCACGAGGTCGTGGCCTCGCCGTGAGCGCGGGCCCGATCCTCCTGTACGACGGCGACTGCGCCTTCTGCGCACGTTCGGTGCAGTTCCTCCTGGCGCACGACCGGCGTCGGGGTGACGCGCGCTTCGCGGCACGGGAGGGGGCGGCCGGCCGACGGCTGCTCGCCGCGCATCCGCGCGCGGCCGCGGTCGATTCGCTCGTGTGGATCGACACCGAGGGCGGTGTGGAGCGCGCCGAGGTGCGGTATGCGGCGGTCCTCTCGATCGCGCGCTACCTCGGCGGGCTCTGGGCGCTGCTCGCCGGGTTCGGCTGGTTCCTCCCGCGCCCGGTGGGCGATGCCGCGTACGACTGGGTCGCGCGGCGCCGGCGGCGCCTGGCCGGCGGGGCGGATGCGTGCGTGGTCTTCACGCCGGCCGAGCGGGAGCGGGTGCTGGACTGAGGGTGGTCGGACGGGGTGGCGTGTCGGGACTTCCTTGACCCGACGCGACCCGTCTTGACGAGCGTTGTACCGGGCGGGAAGTTCGCGGCGTCCGAGCACCCCACCCGGCCATCATCCCGAGGTCCGCATGCGCTCGTCCGCCATCCTGTTGCTCGCCGTGCTCCTCTCCGCCCCGGTGCAGTCGCAGGCACGACTCGGCGCGGTGGAGCGTCGTCCGCGTCTCGCCGCCGACGCCGACACCAACGACGCCAACGCCTACTTCGCCCATGGCGCGCGGATCCTCGAGGAGAAGCCCGCCGAGGCGGCACAGGCGTTCTACTGGGCCGCGCGGCTCGATCCGAGCTCGGCGGATGCGCTCGACGGGCGTCGTGCCGCGATGATCATGCGGCGGCCGGCGACGCTCAAGATGCACATCGAGGGCGGACGCCGCGCGCGCGAGTCGAAGGAGCTCAAGGCGCTCGACTCGCTCGCCCTGCGTGCCCTCCGGCTCGATCCGCTCTACTACCGGAAGTACGACCACACGATGCTCATGACGTACTACCGGACCCTCATGCGCGCCGACTATCCGACCGCCTCGCCGATGGAGATCGATCGCGTGATCCGCGACTATCTCTATAGCGGGTCGGCGTACATGCGCGCGTGGGTGGCGTACGGCGAAGGGCGATTCCAGCCCGCCCTCGCCGACTACGAGCTCGCGATGAAGCAGAGCCGCACGCCCGGCTACATCCGGCTCGAGCGCGGTCGCGTGTACGCCCTGCAGGGGATGTTCCCGGCGGCCATCGCGGAGTTCCGGCTCGCGAGCGAGGCCCTCGCCAAGCGCGAGAACGACCGTGACGAGGACGTCGTGTTCTACAACTCGCGCGCGATGGTGGAGCACAGCCTGGCCCTCTCCTATGGGAAGAGCGGGCAGCTCGACTCGGCGCGCGCCGCGCTCGGGCGATCCATCGGCGAGGACCTGTCGTACTTCATGGCGCACGTCGAGCTGGGTCGCCTCGCGCTGGCAGCCAACGACACCGTGACGGCGGTGAGTGAGCTCGCGCTCGCCGCGGACCTCGCGGTCGATGAACCGTACGTCCACTACCTCCATGGGAGCGTGCTGCTCTCCGCGGGGCAGGCGGCCGACGCGATCGCGCCGCTGCGGAAGGCGATCGAGCTCGAGCCGCTGCACGCGGCCTCGCACTTCGAGCTCGCCCAGGCGCTGGAGCGTTCCGGCGACAAGGCGGAGGCGCGCGCGAGCTACCAGCGGTTCCTGACGATGGCCGCGCGGCGCGACGTCGCCCGGCGGAACCAGGCGACCGAACGCGTCGCCGGGCTCCAGCCATGAGCCGCGTCACCGGTCGCCGGGCGTACCCGCGGGGTGCGCGCCCGCTGCCTGCGGCGGCACTGGTCGTCGCGCTGACGGCCGCCGTCCCGTCGCTGGCCGCGCAGCAGCGCCTTCCGGCCGACACGGTGAAGGCGGCGCCGGCGATGACGCGGCCGCGCACCGTCGCCGAGGACCTGCAGCTCTTCTCGCAGGTCTTCAACCAGATCCGCGTCAACCATCCCGACTCGCTCGACTCGCATCGACTGTTCCTCTCCGCGATCCAGGCGATGGTGCAGGCCACCGACCCGCATTCGTACGTGATCCCGGCCGTCCGGCTCTCGCCGGGGAAGGAGGCGGAACTGCGCGCGGGGAAGCTCCATCCCGTGCCGGTCGACTTCACGATGTCGGGCGGTGCCGCGGTCGTCGCGCGCGTCGCGGCCGGGACGCAGGCGGCGCGGCAGGACATCCTGCCGGGTGACGAGCTCCTCGCGATCGACGGACATCCGATGCGCGCCGAGAGTCCCACCGAACTGGAGATCGAGCTCGCGGGGCCGCGCGGCACCACGGTCTCGCTCACGCTCGAACGTCGGCGCCCCGACGGGACGTACGCCACGCTCACTCGCGTGGTGAAGCGCGAACGGTTCGACGGGGAGACGGCGGTCCCCGCGGCGCTGTTGCTCGATGCGACCACGGGCTACATCCGCATCACGACCTTCGCGGCCGAGAACGTCGCGGCCGATCTCCGTGCGGCCGTGGACCGCCTCGAGAAGGCCGGGATGCGTCGACTGGTCCTTGACCTGCGCGACAACGGCGGTGGCAGCGTGGCCGAGGCGTCCGCGGTCGCGGGCGAGTTCCTTCCCGAACGGACCATCGTGTACACGTCGGAGGGACGTCGAGCGGCGGCCGTCGACACGGGGCGGGTCCGTCGATCGTTCTTCCGTGGCGACCGGAACTACCCGATCGTGGTGATGATCGACGCCGGCACGGCGAGCGCCTCCGAGCTCGTCGCCGGCGCGTTGCAGGACCATGATCGCGCGGTCATCCACGGGCAGCCGAGCTTCGGGAAGTCGCTCATGATGCAGGGCTTCCCGCTCTCGGATGGCTCCGTCATCGTGCTCGTGATCGGCCAGGTCCGGACGCCCTGCGGGCGCGCGGTGCAGCGGCAGTACCGGGACCTCACGAGCCGCGAGTACTATCGCGCGGCACGGGCGGAGCGCGACACGATCGGACGTCCGACGTGCAAGTCGGCGAGCGGACGGACGCTGTACGGCGGTGGGGGCATCTACCCCGACGTGCGCACGCCGCGTCCGGCGGACCCGCCGTCGTGGGTCGCGCGCGCCGCCGAGCTCGACCTGCCGATCAAATGGGCGAACACGTACGTCTCGTCGGCGGGCGCATCGCTCACGACCGCGGACGCGCTCGCCGCGGCCGGGCTCCCGGCCACGGCCTTCGCGTCGTTCCGCTCCCTCGCACGGGAGAGCGGCCTCAGCATCCCGGATGGTGCGGACGCGGACGCCCTGTTGCAGACGCGGCTGATGGAGGTGGTCGCGTACGTGCGATTCGGGAACGCGGGGCTCTATCTCGTGGAGGCGCGGACCGATCCCGCCGTGCAGGATGCGATGCAGCAGTTCGGGCGGTTCTCGGGTCGCCCCTGAGCGGGCGCGAACGGCGCGACCGACGAGGGGTAGATTGCGTCATGGGCCGCGTCGCTCGCCGGGTGCTCCTCGCAGGGTCGGCGATGCTCGCGTCAGCGAGCGTCGCCGGTGCGCAGACGCCGGCGCGCGAACGTCCCCCCGCCGCGCCCGACTCGATCCTCGCGCCCGGGCCCGCCGGGGGCGGCTTCCTCGAGTGGCGCACCTCGATCGCCGCGCGCGGGCGCACCGGCGCCTCGTATCTCGTGGACGGCGAGCGGTACCAGATCCTCGTGCTCACGCCGATGGCGGTGGACGCGCTCGCGCAGGATTCCTTGATCGTGAAGGCCACGCGGGGGTGTCAGCGCGCGCTCGCCCTGTCCGATGCGCAGGTCGCGTCGACCGACACGATCGATCCATGGGCCGCCTTCGACTCGGCAGCGCGGGCCCGGCCGCTGGTGGCCATCGCGATCTACCCGAAGGAGCAGCGGCGCTTCGACTGTCACGCGGGCGTCCTCGCGCGATTCGCGGCGCTCTCGCGCGGGGCCCTCTACGGCGCCTTCGGGCCCGTGCGCGCGTTCGAACAGGTCGCCAGCGCCGAGATGCGACGTGATGGGCTCGTCGAGCCGACGCCGCTCACGGGGCGCGCACCGGTCACGAAGGTGACGCGCACGCAACTCGTCGTCGACGGGAGCGAGCAGGTGCGCGTCTGGATCGACCCGCTCGCGTTCTCCCCCGATGCCGAGGGGCGCGTGCCGCGGCTCGAGGTGCACGTCTACAATCCGGTCGATCCCGAACCGGATGTGCTCCCGCTCCCCGATCGGCTCATCCGCGCGGTCTGGCAGCAGATGCTCCCCTGGCACGCGCGGACGCTCGACGCCGCGGACGCGTCGCTCGCCCTGCCGCCAGTCGAGTTCGCCGCACCGACCGACTCGTCGCTGCGCGTCGCGCACGAGGCCTTCACCCGCGGCGCGCTGGGTCTCGCGGCCTCGGAGGCGCTGACGCGGCTCATGTTCCAGCCGCGGCCGCCGCAGCACGAGATCCGCGATGCGATGCTCGCGTCGGCGGTCGCCTTCTCGCTGCGCGACCGGGATCCCGAGGCGCTCTCGCTCATCGCCGACGTGATGGACGTGTACCCCTGCCTGACGCTCGCCCCCGAGGCGCCGGCCTCGCTCCGCGACATGGCGGATGCCTCGCGGAAGCCGGCGCGCTGCACGTCGATCCCGCTGCCGGTGATCGCGCTCCGGTCGGTGATCCCGGGCTATGGGCAGGCGACCGGGCCGCTGCGTCGTCGGCTCGCGCTCACCGTGTTCGCGTCCACGGCGCTCACGTACACCGCGGCGGAGGGTGCGCGAGGATTCGCGCGGAAGTCGTACCGCGAGTACCAGGCGTACCAGGGCGGGGACTTCCCCGACGCGGTGACGCGCTACAAGCGGGCCCAGAACGCGCGCACCGCGGGGAACGCGCTCACCGTCGCGGCGGCGGGACTATGGATCGGGGCCGGCATGGAGGCCGTGTGGAACGAGTGGCAGCACGCGCGACGCCTCGCCGACGTGCGCGAGGTCGGACGGCCGCGCACGCGGCGCGTGGAGGTCCTCCCGGCGCTCACGACCGGCCACCTCGGTCTCCGGGTGCGGTTCTGATGCCGAGGTCCTCGCGCGCGTTCGCCTGGGTCGCCGTCGCGACGGTCCTCCTCGGGTGCCATCTCGAGGAGCCGTTCGTCCGCGACAATCACTGGGACCCCGATGCGTCGGCGACGAAGACGCTCATCGCGCCCGATTCGACCTTCTCGATCGGGGAGCGATTCACCGTGACGCTGCTCACCGATCCACCGCTGCCGGCGGGGCAATCCGGGATCGTGTGGACCTCCAACGGCCTCGCCAATCCCGAGACGCAGGTGTTCGCCGGGGGCTACGCCGAGTTCGTGGTCACCAAGGCGCACGCGGGTTACCTGCCGGTGGCCGTCTCCGCCCGCTTCGGCGACGTCATCGTCTCGACGACGGTCATGGTCGGACAGAAGCTCGCCACCTTCGACCTCTTCTGCGGGAGTGCCGCGGCACCCGTGGCCTGCGATGCAACGCCGCTCGCCGTCGGCGCCACGCGCGTGGTGAGGAGCCTCATGCGCGACGCGAACACCAACGACCTCGTGCACCGCGAGTTCCTCATGCAACGCGCGGTGACCGTCTCGCGCGACCCCGCGGTGCTCTCGTTCGCGCCCACCGCGGCCAACGCCAATGGCGCGTGGACCGTCCTCGGCGTCGAGCCGGGTGCCACCTGGCTCGTCGTCACCGCCGACGGCGTGCGCGACTCGGTGCGCGTGGTCGTCGGGCCCTGAGGCCTGTCAGCGGGTGAGCGCCGCGTAGTCCTCGGGCGTGTCGATGTCGCGCAGCGCGGGTTCGGGCCACTGGTGCACGCGTGCCTCGTGCAGGTGCGCCCGCACGACCGCCTTGCCACATCCCTCGCCGTGCCACGCGAGGAGTTCGGGCCAGAGGGCGCGCGGGAAGAGCAGCGGTGGCGCGAGCACCTCGCCGTAGCGCGAGACCTCGAGCGGCGTCCCCGCCGCGCGCCACGATGCGACGAGTGCATGGAGCATCGGCGTCGTCACATGCACCATGTCGGCGAGCAGCACCATCGTGGCCGCCACGTCGTCGTCGAGCGCCGCGAGCCCGGCGTGGAGTGACGCGCTCGTGGGTCCGGTGGGGTCCGGACTGGTGGTGAATCGCACGTCGAGCCCCTCCAGCGCACCGCGCACCGCCTCGGCCTCGTGTCCGAGCACGACGATCACCGGGGCGAGGCCGGCGTCGAGCGCCCGACGGGCGGCGCGGCGGACCATCGGCTCGCCGTCCACCGCGAGGAGCTGCTTGGGACGTCCCATGCGACGCGACGCACCGGCGGCGAGCAGCACCGCTCCCACGCGCGCGTCGGTCCGTGCCTCGCGCACCTTCTCGAGGTGCGCCGCGTCGTCACTCACCCGGCGCGTGGATCGGTGCCGCCCGTTCGCGGAGCGACCGGGGCCGGCGTCCGCTCCGCACCGCGAGCAGCTCCGCCACCACCGCGAGCGCGACCTGCTCGGCGCCATCGGTCCCGATGTCGAGTCCCACCGGCCCGAAGATCCGCGCCTCGTCCAGCGGTCCCTCGGCCCGCAGGATGCCGAGGATCCGATCGGTGCGTTGCCTCGGCCCGAGCACGCCGAGATACCGCACCGGACTCTGCAGCAGCGCGCGCAGGTAGTCGGTGTCGTCGGCGAAGTGGTGCGTCATCACGACCGCGAAGCTCTCCGCGTCGAGCACCACGCGCTCGCCGAGGCGTGCGGCGTCGGTCTCCACGAGGCGCACGGTCGCGGGGAACCGCTCGCGGGCGAGCAGCCCGGGACGCCGGTCGGCGACGACCACGCGGAAACCCACCGCATCGGCGAGACGCGCGAGATGTCGCGCGTCGTCACCTCCGCTCACCACCAGCAGTCGCGGTGGCGGCGTGAGCACGTCGACGAACCACTCGCGCCCATCGCGCGTCTCGAGGCGCGAGGTGCTGTCACCCATCCAGTCGCGCGCCTCCGCGCCGACGAGCACGCGCCCGGCCGCGGCATGCGCGGTCCCCGTGCGCGCCTCGAGCGCGGCAGCGACATCGGTGAGGACGACGAACGGCTCCTCGTCGCGCATCACCGCGTCGATCCCCGCGTGGCGCGCGGAGACGGGCTCGATGAGCAGCTCGACCTCGCCCTCGCAGCCGACCCCGAGGTCCCACGCGGCGATCTCGTCCCCGCCGCCGCAGTACGAGCGTCGCTCGGCGACACCGGTCGCGATCACGCGTCGGGCCACCTCGCGCACGTCCTCCTCGAGGCAGCCGCCGCTCACGTTCCCCGTGATCGCGTCGTCCGCCCCCACGACGAGCTTCGCGCCCTCGTGCCGGTACGCCGAGCCCCGCACGCGGATGACCGAGGCGAGCGCCGCGCGCGCGCCGCCGCCAGCGGCGTCACGCGCGGCGATCGCCTCGAACACCTGGCGCGACTCGAGCCACTGCTTCACGCCTCAGCTCCAGCTGAGGTCGTGGCGCGAGAGCGGCAGCGAGCGCACGCGCTTCCCCGTCGCGGCGAAGATCGCATTGGTGACCGCGGGGATCACCGGCGGCAGCGCCGGCTCGCCCATCCCGGTCGGCGGGTTGTCCGTGATGTGGAAGTGCACCTCGACCGGCGGCGCCTCGGTGATGCGCAGCAGCTCGAAGTCATCGAAGTTGCTCTGCACCGTCCGGCCACCCTCGATGGTGATCTCCTGCTTGAAGGCCTCGGCGAGGCCGTCGAGCACCGACCCTTGCACCTGCGCCATCGCGCCGCTCGGGTTGATGATCTGGCTCCCCACGTCGCCGGCGACCCAGACCTTCACGACCTTCACCTCGCCGCTCCGGCTCACCGTCACCTCCGCGACCTCCGCGAAGTAGCCGCGGTGGCTGTAGTGCATCCCGACGCCCATGCCGCTCCCCTTGGGCAGCGTGCGCTTGCCCCAGCCCGACTTCTCGGCGACGAGTTGCAGGACACCGCGCATGCGCTCGGCGTTCACCGCGGCCGGCGGCGTGCCCGCGACCGCCGGGATGGTCGCCGCCTGGGCGAGCAGGTCGAGCCGGAACTGGACGGGATCCTTCCCGGCCGCGAGCGCGAGTTCGTCGATGAACGACTGGTAGACGAAGGCGATGGCGTTGCTCGTCGGCGCGCGAAGGAATCCCGTCGGCACGCCGAGGGGCATCTTCGAGACGCCGAACCGGAGATTGGGGATGAAGGCGACGGGGAACTCGGTCGGCCCGATGCTCGCTGCCGGCGCGAAGCCCTGCCCCTCGCCGAACGTGACGAAGTGGTTCTCCCACGCGACGAGCTTGCCCGCGGCGTCCACGCCGCCCTTGAGGCCGTGCCAGCCCGCCGGACGATAGAAGTCGTGCTGCATGTCGTCCTCGCGCGTCCACGTGAGCTTCACGGGGACACCCACCTGCTTGGCGATCGCCGCCGCCTCGACCATGTAATCGTTGTTGAGCCGGCGCCCGAAGCCGCCGCCCCCGCGCATCATGTGGATGCTGATGTCCTCGGCCGCGATGCCGAGCGCCTGGGCGACGAGCCCGCGTCCACCGGCCGGCGCCTGCGACGGCGCCCAGATCTCCATCTTGCCGTTGGCGAAGTGCGCCGTGCAGTTCTGCGGCTCGAGCGGCGCGTGCGCGATGAAGGGGTACTCGTAGGTCGCGGTGACGGTCTTCGCCGCGCCGGCGATCGCCGCGGTGCAGTCGCCGTCGTTGCGCACGACCTGCTGCGGTGCCGCGGCGAGGAGCTCGGCGGCCTTGGCCGAGAAGGCCGCGCTGGACTGCTGCGCGGTGGGATGGTCGGCCCACGTCACGCGGAGGCGACGGCGCGCCGAGCGCGCGTGCCAGAAGGTGTCGGCGACGATCGCGACGCCGGGGAGGAGCCCCGCGAGGTTGGTCCCGCCCTCGACGATGAACGCGTGCTTCACGCCGGGGAGCGCCTTGAGCTGCTCGACGTTCGCGCTCGCGACCTTCGCCCCGAACACCGGCGCCTTCTCGTAGACCGCGTGCAGCATCCCCGGCAGCTGCACGTCGATGCCGAACAGCGGCTGGCCGGTGACGATCTTCCGGTTGTCGATCCCGCGCGTGAACTTGCCGATGATCTTGTAGTCCTTGGGGTCCTTCACCGGCACGCTCGCCGGCGCGGGCACCGGCATGGTCGCCGCCTTCTCCGCGAGTGATGCATACGTCGCGCGTCGGTTCGACGCGCGATGATGCACGACGCCCACGTCGGTGGTGCACTCGCCCGCCGGCACGTTCCAGGTCGCGGCCGCGGCCGCGATGAGCATCTGCCGCCCGGCGGCGCCCGCCCGGCGCAGCGGCTCCCAGTTGGTGGGCGTCGCGGTGCTGCCACCGGCGACCTGCCGCCCGTACTTCGCCTCGTCGGCCATCGCGAGTTCGATCGTGATCGACTCCCACGGCACGTCGAGCTCCTCGGCGATGAGCATCGGCAGCATGGTGCGGATGCCCTGACCCACCTCGGGGTTCTTCGAGATGATGGTGATCGTGCCGCTCGACGCGATGCGGATGAACGCGTTGGGCGTGAACTCGCCCGCCGCGGCCGTCGCCGCTCCGACGATCCCTGTCCCCTCGGTCGCGCCGAGCAGGGCAGGGTGGGTGAGGTCGAGCAGGGTGCCGAGCAGGAATCCGCCACCGGCGACGGAGCTGACGCGGAGGAAGTCGCGGCGGTCGAGGCCCTTCGCCGTGGTGTCGCGGGGTTCGGTCGTCATGCGCCTCACTCCCGGTTGCCGTTGGCCGCGGCGATGGCCGCGGCGCGATGGATGCCGTCGCGGATGCGATGGTAGGTCGCGCATCGACAGAGGTTGCCGTACATCGCGGCGTCGATGTCCTCGTCGGTGGGCTTCGGGTTCTTCGCGAGGAGGTCGGCTGCCTGCATGATCTGGCCGGCCTGGCAGTAGCCGCACTGCGGGACGTCGAGCTCCTCCCATGCCTTCTGGAGCGGGTGCGCGGCGTTGGCGGCGAGTCCTTCGATGGTGGTCACGCGGCGGCCGCCGAGCGCGCTGGCGGGGATCTGACAGGCGCGCTGCGCCTCGCCGTTCACGTGGACGGTGCAGGCGCCGCAGAGCGACTCGCCACACCCGTACTTGGTGCCCTTCAGGTCGAGGACGTCGCGCAGCACCCAGAGGAGGGGCATGTCGGACGGGACGTCGACCGTCCGCGGGGTGCCATTGACCGTGAACGTGACCTGCATTGCGCGCGGCTCCTTGAGGGGTCTGGCCTCAAGTTCGCGCCTGCGGCGATGCGCCGCAACGCGGGAGACCGGCCGATCAGGGGCGGGTGCGTCGGTACAGCCCCTCGGTCACCGGCGGGTCCTGGTAGAACACCATCGGTTCCTCCGTCCGGATGTTCGAGAGGTCCACCGGGACGACGAGGAAGGCGCGCGTCCGGACCGTCGACGTGAAGACGTAGCCCGAGTCCGAGGTGGTCCAGGTGCCGACGTCGATCACCGTCTCGGCACGGTCGAGGACGCCGGTGACGAAGATCCGGAGCCAGTACCGCTGCTCGTAGCTGCCGTCGACGTTCACGCTGAGCCAGCCCGAGTCGGCGACGGACCGCTCCTGCGTCACGCCGATGATCCGCGTGGAGACGGTCGAGCCGAGGACGCTGTCGTTGAGGGTATTGAGGAACCACTGTCCCGACCCGAGCGGGATGCTTGTCGGGGCGACCGGCGCGAGTCCCGAGTCATCGCAGGAGGCGATCGTGGCGGCCGAGGCCAGCACGACGGCGATTCGCTTGAAGGCGTGGAGGCGCATGCTCGGGTCCCAGGGGTCGCGCGGCAGGGCGCGCGAAGGATGGGTGGACGACGGGCCCGGAGTGGACCCTCGCATGAATCTATGACGATCCGCGGCCCCGCGGGTCTCGCCTCGCGGGCCGTCCGCCCCCGTGACGCCCATTACATTCCCAAGCGTATGGCCCCCGCGACCTCCCGATGCTCTCGTCGCTGCTGAACGGCCTCCCCGGCTGGTGGCCCTATGCGGCCGGTGCGCTCATCGCGGTCGCCAACCTGGTCGCGAGCGCGCATGTGGTCACGCGCAAGCGCGACGTGCGCTCGGCGATCGGGTGGGTCGGCCTCATCTGGTTCGCGCCGGGCATCGGGCCGCTGTTGTACGCCGCGTTCGGGCTCAACCGGATCCAGCGCCGGGCGGGCCAACTGCATCGGGAGCGCCGCCGGTTGCAGCTGTCGACGCCGAGCGCCCTCAGCATCGCCCGCACCGGCACCGACTCGTCGGTGGCTCCCGAGCTGACGCAGCTCGCGCGCGTCGGCGAGCTGCTGTCAGGGCGGCCGCTCCTGCGAGGCAATCAGGTGCGGGTCCTGGCGAATGGTGACGAGGCATACCCGGCGATGATCGAGGCGATCGATGCCGCTCGGCGCACGGTCGCCCTGTCGTCCTACATCTTCGGGTCCGATGCGGCGGGGACGCGGTTCGTCACCGCACTCGCCGCCGCGGTGCAGCGTGGGGTGGAGGTCCGGGTCCTGGTCGACGGGTTCGGGGCGCGGTACACGTGGCCTCCGGTGCACCACGCGCTGGCGCGCGCGGGCGTGCCGGTGCGGCTCTTCCTGCCGCGCGTGCACGAGGCCGGACTCGCCTTCTTCAACCTGCGCAATCACCGGAAGATCCTCACGGTCGACGGTCGCATCGGCTTCACCGGCGGCATGAACATCCAGGCGCGGAACGTCCACGCCGATCGGCCGGCCCGGATGGTGCGCGACCTCCACTTCCGCATCGAGGGGCCCCTCGTCGGGCAGATGCAGGAGGCGTTCGCGGAGGACTGGGCCTTCGCGACGCGCGAGATCCTCGACGGTCCCGGCTGGTTCCCCGCGCTCGCCGAGATCGGGACGACCACTGCGCGCGTCCTCACCGACGGCCCCGACGGCGACCTGGAGGTCACGCGCACGGTGATCCTCGCCGCGATCGCCTCCGCGCGCGAGTCGATCCGCATCGTCACGCCCTACTTCCTGCCCGACGCCGGACTGATCGCGGCCCTGGGCGTCGCCGCGCTCCGCGGCGTGCGCGTGGACGTCGTGCTGCCCTCCGAGGTGAATATCCCGGTCGTGCAGTGGGCGGCGACGGCGCAACTCTGGCAGGTCCTGCGCCCCGGCTGCCGCGTCCATCTCACTCCCATGCCGTTCGACCACAGCAAGGTGCTGGTCGTCGACCGCAAATGGGCGCTCGTCGGCTCGTCCAACTGGGATCCACGCAGCCTGCGCCTCAACTTCGAGCTCGATGTGGAGCTCTACTGCAGCGCGTGCGCCGCGGCGCTCGACGATCTCGTCGGCGCGCGCATCGCGTCGGCACGGGAGGTCTCGCTCGAGGAAGTGGACTCGCGCACGCTCCCGGTGAAGATCCTGCACGGGCTCGCACGGCTGCTCTCGCCGTACCTCTAGGAGCGCCGACGCTCGATCGGCGCCCGGTCAGAGCGCCGAGACGACCACGATCACCGCGACGACGACGCCGATGCCGACCTTCGCGCCGGCGGCGAGGACACGGCCGATCAACGCCCCCCACGCGACGCGCCCTGCCAGCTCATGCTCGCCGTGGACGGTGTACTCCATCGCGAGCGCGCCGAGGAACGCCCCCGCGAACGACCCGACGATCGATCCCACCACGGGGATCGGCACGCCCACGACTGCGCCGACGAGTCCACCGAGCAACGCGCCCCAGCCTGCGCGCCGCGACCCGCCGTACTTGGACGCATACCGCGTGGCGAGCATCCACTCGAGCGCCTCGGCGACGAGCGCGAGGGCGACGCCGACGAGCGTCGCGGTCCACGAGACCGATGCGGTGGGGTCGACCGACTTCCAGATCCCGACGCCGGCGAGGAACGCCCAGGTGCCGGGCAACCCGACCGCGGTGAGCGGCAGCGACACCAGCGCACCGACGGCGAGGAGGATGATCGGGAGCATGCGGAAGATGTAGCGGCTCGTTCGGCGCCGCGCCATCTACCCTCTGCCCGCCGCCGCGCATACTCTTGACCCATGTCCCAACGGTTCCGGGAGAATCTCGTCCGCGTCATCGCGATCCAGGTCGTGACCCTCGTGGTGCTCTGGCTCCTCCAGCAGCGCTACGCGGCCTGACGGATGCACTGGATCAACTGGGTCATCGTCGCGGGCTATCTCTCGTGGGTCGTCGGCGACGGCCTCCGGCGCGCGAGGGGCGCGACCAACATCGAGGCGTACTTCCTCGCCAATCGCTCGCTCCCTTGGTGGGCGGTCGGGCTCTCGGTGATGGCCACGCAGCTCTCGGCGATCACCCTCATCGGCACCACCGGTCAGGGCGCGACCGACGGGCTCAAGTTCGTCCAGTTCTACTTCGGCCTGCCGATCGCGATGGTGATCCTCGGGGTCACGCTCGTCCCGTTCCTGCACGGGGCCAAGGTCTACACCGCGTACGAGTACCTCGAACGCCGCTTCGACGCGCGCACGCGGTCGCTCACGAGCCTGCTCTTCCTGCTCTCCCGCGGCATGTCCGCCGGCGCGATCATCTCGGCCCCCGCCGTCGTGCTCTCGGCGATCTTCGGGTGGCCCCTCACGTGGTGCGTCGCGCTCATCGGCGTGCCGACGGTCGTCTACACGGTGCTCGGCGGCGTCCAGGCCGTCACCTGGGCCGACGTCAAGCAGATGTTCGTCATCGTCGCGGCGGTGCTCGCGATGGTCACCGTCCTCGTGATGCGCATGCCGGTGCCGCTGGACGACGCCTTCGCGATCGCCGGCGCGGCCGGGCGGATGCAGGTCTTCGACTTCTCGTTCTCGCTCACCAACCAGTACACCTTCTGGTCGGGGATCATCGGCGGGACGTTCCTCATGCTCTCGTACTTCGGCACGGACCAGAGCCAGGTCCAGCGCTATCTCACGGCGAAGTCGGTGGACGAGGCGCGCAGCTCGCTGCTCATGAGCGCGTACTGGAAGATCCCGCTCCAGGCGATGATCCTGCTGCTCGGTGTGCTGGTGTTCCTCTACTACACCTTCTCGCCCGCGCCGCTCTACTACAATCCGGCGCACCAGCAGGCGATGGCCGCCGCGTCGCCGGGCACGCTCGACTCGCTCACGGCGCGCTATGGCGCGGTGACGACGGCCCGTGCCGACGCGGCGCGCGCCGCCGCCGCGGCCCGTGCCACGGGTGACGCCGCCGCGACCGCGGCCGCGCTCGACGCGTACCGCGCGCAGGAGCGCGAGGCCGGCGCCGTCCGCGCCGTCGCGCTCGCCGCCGCCGGGAAGGTCACCGGGCAACCGACGCGCGACGTCAACTACATCATCCCGCGCTTCGTCATCGACCACCTGCCGCTGGGCTTCGCCGGCGTCTTCCTCGCCGCGGTCCTTGCGGCGGCGATGAGCTCGATCGCCGCCGAGCTGAACTCGCTCTCCACGGCGACGGTCGTCGACTTCTACCAGCGCCGGTTCAAGACCGACGGCGACGATGCGCACTACCTCGCCGTCTCCAAGTGGGCCACCGCGCTCTGGGGCGCCTTCGCCTGCGTCGTCGCGACGTACGCGGCGAGCCTCGGCTCGCTCATCGAGGTCGTGAACCGGTTCGGCTCGTTCTTCTATGGATCGATCCTCGGCGTCTTCCTCCTCGCGATGATCCCGCGCGCGCGCGCGCTCGGCGCCTTCGTCGGGCTCATCGCCGGCATGGCCACCGTGGGCCTGATCAGCTGGCAGGTGCCGAGCATCGCCTTCCTCTGGCACAACGTGACCGGCGCGGTCACGGTCGTGACCGTCGGGATGCTCTTCAGCCTCATGGCCCCCGCGCCGGAGCCCGCCCGCGCGGACTGAGCGGGCCGCCGGGGGGTGGGAGGATATGCTCGCCCCCGCGCATACGGCCTGCATCCGGTGCATGAGCATGCGCGCCCCTTCCCACCGCGCCGCGCCGGGTTAGCGTCAGGCCCATGACCTCCGTCCGCATCATCGGCGTCCCCATGGACCTCGGCGCCTCGCGCCGCGGCGTGGACATGGGCCCGTCCGCCGTCCGCTACACCGACCTCCGCGACCGCATCGAGAAGCTGGGCATCCAGGTCGCCGACACCGGCAACGTGAGCGTGCCCTTCCGCGAGGACGCGGCGAAGGGGGCGCAGCGCGGCGCCCGCTACCTCGGCGCGATCACCGACGTCTGCACCGACATCGCGTCGCGCACGCGCACCGCGCTCGAGGCGGGCGACTTCCCCGTCGTGCTCGGCGGCGACCATGCGCTCGCCGCCGGCTCCATCGCCGGGGCGGCCGCGTACCTCGCGCGCAAGGAACAGCGCCTGGGCGTGCTCTGGGTCGATGCCCACGGCGACCTCAACACCCCCGCGTCGTCGCGATCGGGCAACGTGCACGGCATGCCGCTCGCGGCCCTGCTCGGCCACGGCGACAAGGCGATGACGACCATCGCCGGCGAGCGCGCGGCGCTGCAGGCGAGCGATGTCGCCCTCATCGGGCTGCGCGACCTCGACGCCGCGGAGCGCACGCACATCAAGAAGTGGAACCTCTCGGCGTTCACGATGCGCGCGCTCGACGAGCGCGGCATCCGGGCCGTGCTCGAGGAGGCGATCGCCGTGGCGGCGCGCGACACCGGCGGCATCTGGGTCTCCTTCGACATGGACGTGATCGATCCCGACGAGGCCCCCGGCGTCGGCACCGCGGTCCCGGGCGGGATGACCTATCGCGAGGCCCACCTCGCGATGGAGATGCTCGCCGACAGCGGCAAGCTCATCGGCCTCGACATGGTCGAGGTGAATCCCGTCCTCGACGAGCGCAACCGCACCGCCGAGATCGCTTGCGAGCTGATCCTGAGCGCCCTCGGCCGCCGCATCCTCTGACCCCGGTCGCGCGGCCCACCGCGCGTCCCCGAGCACCATCCATGCCCGAGACGATCCGCTACGTCCCGCCCGACCTCACGCGCGCCGACCTCGTCGCCGCGCCCGCGGCGCGCACCCAGGTCGCCGACCGCGACGGCGTGCTCCCCGATGGCTTCTTCGCGACCACCAACCTCCCGACCTACGTGAAGGGGGCGGACGGTCGCTGGACGATGCCGCGCGAGCCGCGGATGGACGGCGTGCTCGTCCGCGGCGCGGACGGCACCTGGTGTGTGCGCGAGGGGCGTCGCGTGAAGCGCGGTGACGAGATCGTGTTGGGGAGCGCCGAGGACGGGAGCGAGGGCGTGCTGGTGCACGCGTCGGGATTCGCGGGCGAGGCGGGGGCGCACGGCGACTTCCACTTCATGAGCAGCCAGGTCTCGCGCGAGAAGCCCATCGACTACCGACAGATCGCGCGGATGCTGGTCGAGGAGAAGCGCCGCGGCGGCTACGTGCTGTGGGTGACGGGGCCCGCGCTCGTCCACTCGCGCGCGCGCGACAACCTCGTCTGGTTCATCCGCAACGGCTACGCGCAGGCGCTGCTCGCGGGGAACGCGGTCGCGGTGCACGACATCGAGGCGAACATCGTCGGCACGACGCTGGGGATGACGAGCGAGGGCGACCCGACGGTGGGCGGGCACGCGGCCCACATGCGGGCGATCAACGCCGTCCGCCGCGCCGGGTCGATCGAGGCCGCGGTCGCCGACGAGATCATCACGGGCGGCATCATGCACGCCTGCGTGGTGGAGGGGGTGCCCTACGTCCTCGGCGGATCGATCCGCGACGACGGTCCGCTGCCGGGTGTGTTCACCGACAACGTCGAGGCGCAGAACGCGACGCGCCAGCACACGATCAAGGCGACGATGGCGGTGATGATCGCGACGGCGCTCCACTCGATCGCGGTGGGGAACATGCTCCCAGCGTACTACGAGGATGCGACCGGCGAGCTGCGCGAACTGCCGACGATCTGCGTCGATGCGAGCGAGTTCCTCGTGAGCAAGCTCAAGGACCGCGGCACGCACCAGGCAGTGGGGGTGGTGACCAATGCGCAGGACTTCATGAGCATCCTGCGCACGGCGGTGGAGAAGGAGGTCGCCGGCACCGCGGACTGACCGCGTGCCGGCGACCCCTCCCGCTCAGGCGACCTTCACCCCGGCGGCGGCCCAGCCGGCCGCGTCGCGTTCGATGTCGATCGCGGTCGTCGTGTCGACCACGACCTTCCCGCCCTCGAGCCGGACCGGGTAGCGGTCGAGGCTCCGCGGCGACTTCCCCTGGATGCGCGTGCCTTCCGGCTGGAAGGTGCTCTTGTGCTTGGGGCAGTAGAAGCGGTTGTTCGCCGCCTCCCACTGCACCATGGTGCCGCGGTGCGGGCACTCGAGGCCGAACGCGTGCACCATGCCGCGATACCGGACGAGGATGAGCTTGTTCGCGCGGTCGATCGTCGCGCCGTCGGCGGCGGGGACGGCGAAGGTGACGGTCCCGAGCGCGGCGAGGCCGGACGCGTAGTCGCGCGCCATCGCGTGGAGGGGAGCCGCGCCGCCGGCGATCGCGGTCAGCGCCGCCACCGCCATGAGCCCGTCGCGCAGGAAGCCGCGGCGGCCGGTGTCGTGGTCGCAGTCATGTCCGCAGGCGTCAGGCGCCGCGGCCGAGGTCGTGTGCGAGTGCGCTTCGTGCCGGTCCGACATTCACGCTCCGTGTTCCGGTTGCATATTGGACGCCGTCCACCACCAGACGTTACCCCAGCACCGACCCGCCGTGCCACGCCGCGCCGCCCTCGCCTTCATCTTCGTGTCGCTGGTGCTGGACATCGTGGCCTTCGGGATCGTCATCCCGGTGCTCCCGCAGCTCATCAAGGGCTTCCTCGGTGGCGACACGGCGCGCGCCGCGGAGTGGTACGGGATCTTCGGGACCACCTGGGCCGGGATGCAGTTCGTGTGCTCGCCGCTCCTCGGCGCACTGTCGGATCGCTTCGGTCGGCGGCCGGTGCTGCTGCTGTCCATCCTCGGCCTCGGCCTCGACTATTTCCTCATGGCGCTCGCGCCGAGCCTGCTGTGGCTCTTCGTGGGCCGGGTGCTGAGCGGGATGACCGCGGCCGGGTTCGCGACCGCGACGGCGTACATCGCGGACGTGACCCCGCCGGAGAAGCGCGCCGGGGCCTTCGGGATGGTGGGCGCGGCGTGGGGATTCGGGTTCATCGTGGGGCCGGCGGTGGGCGGACTCCTCGGCGCCCAGGATCCGCGCCTCCCGTTCTACGTCGCGGGGGCCCTCGCGATCGTGAACGCGCTCTACGGCTTCTTCGTGCTGCCGGAGTCGCTCCCCCCGGAGAAGCGCGCGCCGTTCGACCTCGGTCGCGCCAACCCGGTGGGCTCGCTGCAGCTGCTCAAGGGACACCCCGAGCTGCTCGGCCTCGCGACGACGAGCTTCCTGTACAGCCTGGGGCACACCGTCTTCCCGAGCGTCTTCGTGCTCTGGGCGGGACACGTGCTCCAGTGGGACGCCAAGCAGGTCGGCTACGCGCTCGCGCTCGTGGGGGTCGCGAACGTCATCGTGCAGGGGGGACTGGTGCGTCCCTTCGTGAAGCGGCTGGGCGAGCGCCGCGCGCTCGCGATCGGCGCGACCTTCGGCACGCTCGGGTTCTTCCTCTATGGCATCGCCGGCACGGTGCCGGTGTTCTGGCTGGGGGCGGTCTGCTACGCGCCGGCGGGGTTCTTCAACCCGTCGCTCCTCGGCCTGATCTCGCAGCGCGTGGGCCCGTCGGAGCAGGGACGGGTGCAGGGCGCGAACAGCAGCCTGATGGGGATCGCCGGGATGCTCGGACCGGGGCTCTTCACGGCGGCGTTCGCGTGGGCCATCCGCGATGGTGCGCGCTGGCACCTGCCCGGCCTGCCGTTCCTCATCGCGTCGGTGCTCTTCGCCACGGCCGGCGCGCTCGCCATGCGCACGACGCGTCCGGGACGCACTGGCGCGGCGGTCACGGCGCAGGCATCGTAGCAGGGCGGGGCGCAGCACCCACAATCCAGGAGGCGCGATGACGTTCACGGTGGAGGCCCAGTCGATCTGGGACCAGGTCCCGGAGGCGACACGCGCCAAGCTGCTCGACAGCGGCTTCTGCGCGCACTGTCTCACCACGCGGCACTTCGAGCTCCTGGAGGGTGAGATCCGCGGCAAGGACCTCGCGCTCATCGGCAAGTGCGGCACCTGCGGGCATCGCGTGGTGCGGCTCATCGAGATCTGACCCTCTTCCCCTCGGCCCATGCGGAACCTGCTTCGGACCCTCGCGCTGGTGTGGTCGCTCGCTCTCGTCTCGACGCGCGCGGAGGCGCAGCGGTGGCGGGAGATCGGGACGACGTCGGATGGGAACAAGGTGTACGTGAATCCGGCGACGATCGTGCGGACGGACTCGGTGGTGTCGGCGACGGTGCGGGTGGTCTATGCGACGCCGAAGGCGACGCCGAAGGGGCCGATCACGGGGTCGCGCGCGGTGGCGATGTTCCGGTGCCGGGAGCGGCAGGTGGCGGTGAAGGAGACGATCATCTGGCATGATGAGGCGAAGGGGACGGTCTTCGAGAAGCGGACGCCGCGGGTGCCGGGGTATGGGCCGGTCTTCAACTCGAACTTCTCCGGTGTTGCGCTTCGGTATCTGTGTGAGGCGCCGGCTTCTCGGCCGTGATGCGAGGGGAGGGATGCGGGGTGCGGGGTGCGGGATGCGGGAGATGCGATACGTAGTGCGGGAAGCGGGGCGGGGCGCCTTGGCGCCTCGCCCCGCTTCGGTCATTTGCATCCGTGTTCTGCTTTCCACTTTCCACCTTCCACCTTCTGCGCTCCGTCTCAGAACCTCAAGAACCGCTCCAGCCGCCCGACCTCCTTGGCGTTCACGTACTTGCCGATCTCGCGGCGGAAGTGTTCCGGGCCGGTCCAGGGGCGGTACTCCTTGAACTCGCGGAGCATGCGCGGGCCGAACGAGGGGATCGTCATGAGGTCCTCGTCGCTGGCGGTCGTCGGGTCCATCGGGACGAAGGTGTACTGCTCGAGGCGCGCGACCTCGTCGGCGTTCACGTACTTGCCGATCTCGCGGCGGAAGACGCCCATGTTCGCGTAGGGGCGGTACTCGAGGAACTCGCGGATCATGCGCGGGCCCATGCCCGGGATGAGGGCGATCTCCTCGCGGGAGGCGCCGTTGAGGTCGATGTGGACCCAGAGCTTCGGATAGAGTTCCGCGCGCTGTTCCTTCGTCAGCTTCGGGGCGAGGAAGGCGTCGAACGCGGTCATGCTCGCGAAGGGGCGCGCGGCGACGAGTTCCTTCGCGAGCGCCGGCGTGACGTGCGGCATCGTCGCGAGGTCGGCCTCGGCGGCGGTGTTCGCGTCCTTGATCGTGACCGGCTTGCCCACCTGCGCGAGGAGGGGCGCGGCGGAGAGGACGAGGGCGCTGAGCGCGAGGCGCGCGCGGGAACGGAAGGTGTGCATCTCAAGGGTCCTTGGAGGAGAGGGCGGGGTGCTTGTAGGCGTAGAGCAGGCCGAGGAGTCCGAACTGGACGAGGGTGCCGGGCGCGAGTGTCGGCGCCTCGCCGCGGATGACCGCGAGCCACAGGTCGAGGCCGAGCAGGCTCGGGTCGAACTCGCGTTCCATCTCGAAGTTGCCGCGGAGATGGAGGAACATGCCGATGGGGCCGGCGGCGACGAGCAGCAGCATGACGGCCTGCAGGGCGCGCAGGCTGGTGCGCGAGCCGGAGACCCAATGCCACGTGGTGACGACGAGCGTGAGCGTGAGGAGCCCGAAGGGGACGAACTGCGGGGTGTCCTCGTAGTGCTCGAGCAGCACGAGCTCGCCGATGAGGCCGGCGGCCCCGATCATCAACAGCACGAGGAGACCGCGGCGGAGGAGCGAGAGCGATTCCTGTGCGTTCACGAAGAGTGGGGCTCGAGGACCTGACTGGGGGTTGGACGCTGCATAAGCTTGAACGTAAGCCGAACGGCCCGCCACTTCACGCCGGAGCCGATCCCGGTGCACTCCCCCCGAACACCGGAGCCGCCATGGGCCACGTCCCCGTCCTGTCCGATCTCGAGATCCAGCGCCGACTCTCCGCCCTGACCGGATGGCAGCGTCAGGGAAATGCCCTCCGGCGCGTCTTCACCTTCGCCGGCTTCCCCGAGGCGGTCGCGTTCGCCCAGACCCTCGTGATTCCGGCCGAGTCGCTCGGACACCATCCGGACCTGGATATCCGATTCAACCGCGTGATCGTCCTCCTCTCGACGCACGATTCGGGGGGTATCACCGAACTGGACTTCGCGCTGGCGGAACGGATCGTCGGCTGAGGGTGCGCGGCTCTCATCATTCAGGGGGATGGATGTCGGTGCAGCGATCGAACGAGCGACGGCGGATCGGGGCGTGGTCCGCGCTGGCGGGTCTCGTGTTGTGGGCGAGTGCCTGCAGCGATGCGACGGGGACGCCCGGCCCGGCGACGCAGATCACGCTGAACGCGGGGGACGCGCAGGCGGTCGTCGCCGGCGCCGCAGTGCCCACGCTCCCGTCGGTGCGCGTGACCGATGCTTCCGGGCGCGGCGTGAACGGCGTGACCGTGACCTTCGCGGTCGCGAGCGGTGGCGGCGCCGTCACCGGCGCGACGCCAACGACCTCGGGGGACGGCGTCGCCGCGGTCGGGAGCTGGACGCTCGGCGGCACCCCCGGGGAGAACACGCTCACCGCGACCGTCGCCGGTCTGACCGGCAGCCCGGTCACCTTCACCGCCACGGGCGCCGGTGTCGCATTCCGCGTCGCGAACGGGGTGGCGACCGGGACCGGTGCGAGCGTCGTGCTGCCCGCGGTGAGCATCGCGGGCGCGAACCGCCTGCTGATGTGCGTGCTCTCGGTCGAACCGTTCGACTCGCCGATCGTGGCCACGAGCATCGCGCTCGATGACGGCGCCGGCGGCGGCGCGCAGGCGCTCGCGGCGCTCGGCACGCACTACAACGCGCCGTCGGACGGCCGCCACTGGGTGACGTACTCGCTCGTCGCCCCGACGGTCGGCACGCGCCGCCTCATCGCGACGCTCTCCGCGAGCGCGAACTGGACCGTCGCCTGCGCGAGCTATGCGGGCGTGGACCAGGTCGCGCCGTTCGGCATCGCGACGACGAGCGCGGGGTCCGCCGGATCGGCCTCGCTCACGGTGACGTCGAACGCCGCGGGCTCGCTGCCGTGGGCGCATCTCTTCTCCACCAACAGCGGCTTCGCCGCGGGTGTCGGGGCGACATCACGGCAGGCGACGGCGACCGGTGCCTTCTCGGCCATGGTGGACGGCGACGTCCGCATCGGCGTCGCCGGGTCGCACACGTTCAACTGGACGTATGCGGGGCAATACGGAGGACAGGCCGTGATGCTGCGGCCGGCCGCAGTGCCGTGATCGCGCGCGAAGGCCCGGCCATCGGCCGGGCCTTCGCCGTCGCGGCATCCGCTACGGGGCGGTGCCGTCCGCGCCCAGCTTCCGGAGCGCCACCTCGCCGTTGATCGAGAACGCGTGCACCACGCGCGTCCCGGCGCCGATCCGTCCGGTGATCTTCTTCGCCTCCGTCTTCACGCCGGCCGGCGCGAACGCGCTCGACGCGCTCCCGTTCGCGACGCCGAGGTCGAGGACCGCATCGTCGAGCGACGGCAGGTAGATGAACGCGTTGCCGTTGAGCGTCTTCGCGAAGATCGAGTCGGTGTTCGCGAGCGACGACATGCGGATGTCGACGCTGCCGTTGAGCGTCTCGCCCTGCACGGGGCCCACGGCGGTGACGACGCGGATGTCACCGTTCATCGTCGAGGCCTGGACGGGCGCGGTCGCGGCGGCGACGATGTCACCGGAGATGTTCTGCAGGTCGAGGCGCACCCCGGCGGGGACATCGACGGTGAAGAAGACCTTGGCGTCGTTGCCGTCGAGCTCGAGCTTGGCCGAGTAGTCCTGGACGGTGCACTTGCCCTCTCCCCAGACCGCGCAGATGAGCGCGCCCGTCGGGACGGTCGCGCCGGAGAGATGCAGCGACTTGTCGGGATCCCCGCCGCGCCACTCGAGGCGCGCGACCACGCGGACGGTGTCGTCGGCGCTCGGCCGGACCTCGATGTCGCCGGCGAAGTCGCGGATGGTGACCGTCTGGCCGGCCGGGACCACACCCTCCCACACGAGGGCATTCTGGCGGACCTGCAACGGTCCCTTCGGCTCGTCGTCGCACCCCGCGACGACGAGGGCGGCGACGACGAGCGACGACAGGCGGGACGCGACGAACGGACGACGGTTCATGCGAGGCTCCGGTGGCGGATGCCCCAATCTACGGCCCGCGCGAGGATGGGGTTTCCGCGCGGGCCGTCGCGGACTACGGCTTCCGCAGCCGGATGCTGCCGTTGACGGTGCCGGCGCGGATCATCGGGCCACCGGTCCCGATCTTGGCGCGGATGCGGCGGGGATTGATCTGGCCGTCGAGGGTGAGCGGGAAGTCGGTCTGGATGCGCCCGTTCACCGTCGAGAGGTTCACGTTCGCGTTCGTCCCCTCGGCCAGTTCGATGGTGATCGAGCCGTTGACGGTGCTGTACTCGAGGTCGCTCGTGTTGCGGGCGGTGGTGCGCACGGTGATGCTGCCGTTCACCGTCTTCGCCTCCACGCGTCCGGCGGTCGAGCGCGCCTCGACGTTGCCGTTGACGGTGTTCGCCTCGATGTCGCCGCTCGTGCCGTCGACGGTCATCCCGCCGTTCACGGTGGAGGCGTTGACGCGTGCGTCGGCGGGGATGCGGACGGTGAAGTGCACCGAGACGTCGTTGTTGCGGTCCCAGCTGCGTTCGCCGTCCCGGTTGCCGTGATAGCCATCCTCGTCGCAGGTGGAGCGCTCGCCCCACAGCGCGCAGATGATGATGTCGCCGTTGCCACCGCCGGTCTGCCGCGCCTCGATGCGCACGTCATCCGGGTCGCCGCGCCGCCACCGCTTCTCGGCGACGACCTCCACCGTGCGGCCGGTGCCCTGCTCGAAGGTCACCTCGCCGTTCACGTTGCGCAGGTACACGGTGCGGCCGCTGCCGAGCTGGCCGCTCCACTTCCATTCCTTCGACTCCTGGGCGTCGGCGCCGAGCGCGGCGAGGGCGAGCAGGGCACCTGCGAGGATCGGTCGGGTCATGGGGTCATTCCTCCGGGCCGCGCATCAAGGCGCGACGGATGGCGATGTCGCCGCTGAAGGTCTCGGCCGAGAGGCGGGCGCCGCCCCGGCCCACGTTGAACTGCATCCGACGGTTGCGGCCGGTCATCTCCCCCGGCTGCAGGGTGAGCGGGAAATCGCTCGAGATGTTGCCGCTCCAGGTCTCCAGCTCGAGCGAGGCGCCGCCGTTGGCGGGGATGGCGATGCGCACATCGCCCGAGTGCGAGTTGAAGCGATAGTCGCCGGTCGCGTCGAAGCTGCCCTCGTACGTGAGGTCGCCGGAGACGGACTCGGTGCGAAGGCCGCGCAGCTTCCCGCCGCGCACGGCGATGGTGCCGCTCACCGACTCGGCCTCGAGGTCACCGGCGGCGTCGTCCGCATCCACCTCGCCGCTCACGGTGCTGATCTCGATCCGGCCCGCGATCTTGCGCAGCTCGATGTCGCCGGAGACGGTGCCGACCTCGACGATGCCGCTCGCGTCCTCGATCCGGACGCCGCCGCTGACCGTGTGCGCCTCCACCTCGGTGCCGGTCCCGCGGATGCTGATCTCGCCAGAGACGGCGTTGGCGTCGACGCGTGTGCCGACCGGGACGGTGAGCTCGTAGCGCGTGGCGCCCATGCGCCCGTTGACGCTGCGCGCCTCGATCGAGACGCGGCTGCGCGTGAGCGATGTCTCGAGGCGCCCGCGCTCGATGGTGGCGAGGATGCGGATCTCGTTCCCCGTGCCCGTGACGACGCGGATGGTGCCGCTGACGAGGCCGAGGTGGACGAACCCTCCGCGCTCGAAGGCGAAGGTGGTGTCGACGCGCTGCCGTTCGACCTGCGCTCGGAGCGCGACCGGCAGGAGCAGGGCGCCGAGAAGGGCGCGGGAGAGGAGTCGGATGCGAGACATGGTGCGGTCCGGGTTCAGGTGCCCACCGGCATCGTTGCCGTGGAGCGGAGCAGGGTGAGCTTGGTGGAGTACGACCGCGCGAGTTGCGCGGCGAGGAACTGGCTGGCGGGGTCCTTCGCGAGGGCCGCACGGCTCTCGGTGATGGCCTGGTCGATGAGCGTCATGCTCCGCTCGAGCACCTCGATGGTCTGCGGCTCGAGTTGCGCGCGACGCTCGTCCAGCAGCGTCTGCAGCGCCCGGATCTCGAGGTCCATCGAGGTGAAGGCCTCTGCATTCCCCACGGGGACGAGCATCGGGTCGCCGGAGACGGTTGCGGCGGCCGCGGCGGCCGCGGCGGCCGAGTCGCTCGCGCCGACGGCGACATTCGCGTCGTCGCGCTGGCGCTCGCCGGTGGCGATGCGCCACGTGACGCCGGCGGTCACCATCATGAGCAGTCCCGCCGCCGCGGCGAACCGCATAGTCGACTGGGCGAACCAGCGCTGACCGGCGCGGATCCGCGCCGGGGACGCCGCTGTGGTCGCGCCGAGTGTGGCCGGCACAGCCGCAGCGGAGGGCGCATCGAGACGCGCTTCGATGCCGGCCCAGAGATCGCGGCTCGGCGTCAGCGTCGGCAGGGCGCGCGCGTCGGCACTGATCGCCTCGAGCTCGGCCCAGGTGGCCGTGCACTCGGCGCAGCGTTCGCGATGCGCATCGTTGGTGAGATCGTGGTCGGTCATCGGGTCAACATCCTCCTCAAGAGCATCCGGGCGCGGTGGAGCTGCGCCTTGGAACCGCCGGAGGTGATGCCGAACTGCTCGGCGATCTCCTCGTGGGTGTAGCCTTCGACATCGTGCAGCACGAACACCTTCTTCGCGCCCGGCGGCAGCGCGGCGATGGCCTGCTCCAGATCGAGCGAGAGCCCCGGGACCGGGAGCGGGCGCACATCCCCGTAGGAGATGGTGTCCATGTCCTCGATCCCTTCGTCGTGCCGGTCCCGCCGCCTCCCCTCGGATTCCCGGTCGTTGAGCACCACGTTCACCGCGAGGCGGTGGAGCCAGGTGCTGAACTGCGAGTCCCCGCGAAAGGTCCCGAGCTTCTCCCACGCCCTCACGAACGCGTCCTGCGTGAGGTCCTCCGCCTTGGCCCGGTCCCCCACCATGCGCACGCAGACCGAGAAGATCCGGTCGACGTTGGCCCGGTAGAGGCGTTCGAAGGCGCGGCGGTCGCCGGCAGCGGCGAGCGCGACGTCATCGGACGCGAGAGCGGGAGGAAGGGAGGTCAGCGGGAGGGTCATGCGGCGCCAGTGGGGGAGGCACCGGATAGGATGGGGCGGGAGCCTGAAGGGTTTGAATGGCCCCGGCGATGGTGCAGCCCCTACGACAATCTGTATCCTTGGGTGTCCGGCGCGAGGCCGGAACCCGGGCGTCGTCCGGGCCGTAGAGGGGACATCCCCGCTGCATCAGGAGAGCCATCGTGCCCGCCACCGTGATCATCCCGCAGGCCCCTGCCCAGGCGCCCGCGCCGCCCCCGATCCCCGCCCTCCCGTCGGCGCCGGGACGGGCGACCGGCCAGGGCGGAGGCGGGGCGGAGGCGCCGACCCCGTCGCCCGCCGACCTGGCGCCCGTCGACCTGGCGCGCGATGCGCAGACCGTCGCGAATGACGCCCTTCGCGCCGCGCAGGACGCGCAGAACCAGGCCGGCGGGCCCGCGCGTGGACCGGAGGACGGGCTGGTCACATCCACCGGTGTCCCGCCGATCGATCCGCAGGCGATCATCGAGGCGTCCGTCCCCATCGTCGGCATGAGCCTAGCGATGGTGGTCGCGATCTTCGTGGGGTGGCCGCTCGCGCGCGCGTTCGCGCGTCGCATGGACCGGCGCACGGAGCTCGGCACGGTCGACGCGAAGCAGCTCGTGCCGCAGATCCGGCAGCTGCAGGAGAGCCTCGACACGATGGCGGTCGAGCTCGAGCGGATCGGCGAGGCGCAGCGGTATCAGGCGAAGCTGCTCACGGAGCGGTCGTCGGCGGACTCGGCGAACCGGGGCTGAGCAGGAGCAGCGCGTGGAGGCGGCCGGGTGCTCCCGGCCGCCTCTCGTCGTTCGTGGGCCTGTCGTCCGCGAGCGCGGCACCGAGCCGGCGCGCGAAGGTGGCATCGTCGAGGTCCGCGTGGAGCAGCGCGTCGAGCTGCCGTTCGCGCGCGATCTCGAGCGGTCCGGCGAGGCGCGCGAGCAGGCGCGCCTGTCCTGTGGCGATCCCGGCGCGCGCGAGCGCGGGGGCTTGGGCGAGCAGGCGCGCGAGTCGCGCGCGGATCCGCGCGAGCCGTCGACGCGATGAGGTCCCCGCGCGCATCGACGCGTCGACCGACCGCGCACGGCCGGGGCTCGCGTCGCCGCCGTCGAGCGCACTCGTCGCCGCGACGAGCGCACGCGCCTTCCGACGGCGGAGTGCGTGCGCGATCCGGCGCGCGCACCGCGCGAATTCCTGCGCGGGACGCGCGAGCTCCGCCCCCTCGGCGTGGCGCATGATCCTCGCGACGGATCGCGGCGCCGAGGAGACGCGCCATCGTCCCTCGACCCTCATGCCGACGATCCCTTGCGGCGGATCCCCGACGACGGCGAGGAAGCCTTCGACTCGAGCGTGCACGGCGGCGGCGCACGCCGGCGAGGCGGATACCTCGGATGCGGCGGATGCGGCGGATGCGGCGGATGCGGCGACGGTCGCGGCGTGCCAGCGAGCGAGCCGCGCATCGATGGCCGCCTGCGCGCGGGCCTCCTGCACGGCAACGCCGCGCGCCACCGACTTGCGCAGCAAGCGCGCGCCGAGGCGGAGGGCGCGTCGCGCGCCGCGCGGGGCCGGGAGATGCGCCTCGAGGACCTCGCGCAGGGCCGAGCCCGCGCGCACCACGCGACCCAGGCGTTGCTCGAGTCGTGCCGGCGTCCACGGGAGATCGGCGTGCACGACGATGCCCACGCCCTGCATCTCCACACCCTCCGCGACGACATCGGTCGCGAGGAGGATGCGGATCGCGCGCGGATCGTCCGGTCGGAGCGGTCGCGCCCGCGGTCCGATCGCGCGCAGCACGTCGTCGCGCGACCAGCGCCCCGCCGCCGCCCACACGCGCGCGCCCACGAGGGCGACCACGCCCGGCCCCTCGCGCAGGGCCGAGTAGAGAGCGTGCACGGTGCGCGCATGCCGCGCGAAGACGACGATCCGGCGCTCCGGATGCGAGTGCGCGAGGGCTCGGATCACCGCCGCGCGCGCCGCCGCGTCCGCGTCCCGGTGCGGGCGGATGCGGTCGCGCAGCGCGACGACCGCCGCGAGGTGCACGTCGAGCGCTGAACGCATCGCGCCGCACGCGGCCGCCGCATCGGCCCTGTGCTCCTGCGCGGCGCCCGGCGCGTCGAGCAGTGCGCTCATGGCGAGCTGGGTCGCGCCGTCGTGCAGCGTCCAATGCCGGAGCATCGCACGGGAGGGGAGTCGCCCGCTCTCGAGCAGGTCGTGCATCACCGCGCCTCGCTGGAGGCGCCTGACGAGGGCGGCGTCGAGCGCGGCGAGGCTCGATCGCCAGGCGAGTGCGAGCGAGATCCGCACGAGCGCGGTCGCGCGCGTGCCCTCGACGACCGGGAGCGGCGGCGGGAGCGCGGCGAGCATCGCATCGAGCCCGGGCACGTCGTGGGCGACGCCGAGCACACCGACGCGATGCACCGCCGGCAGGTGGGCGTCCGCGCCCCTCGCCGCGGAGCGGATGATGCAGCGCGCCTGCTCGCTCGCCGTCAGCGACGAGGCGCGCGCCCCGAGGAAGAGCGCGAGCATGGCATCGCGATCGGCGGCACGATTCACCACCGGCGTCGCGGAGAGCAGCAGGACCTGCGACCCGACGCAGCACTCGGCGAGCCGCGCGTAGCGCGCGGTGCCGGGCGTGCGCGCGTGGTGCGCCTCGTCCACGATCACGGTGCGGGCGGTGGGAGGGCGCCGGCCACGGCTGAGCGACTCCAGACTCTTGAATGCGATCGGCAGCTCCGCGCGATGGGCCGCGTCGAGCCACTGCGCGCGGAGTGCCGCGGGCGCGAGGACGAGCACCTCGTCACGCGCGGGCGCTTCCGATGCGTGTCGCAGCGCGGCGGCGGCCGCGAGGGCGAGCACCGTCTTGCCCGTGCCCGGCGGATCCGCGATGAGCACGCCACCGTATCGACGCACGGCATCGAGCACCGGTGCGAGCGCACGCACCTGAGCCGGGCGGAGCGTGAACGCGCCGATGCGCACCGGCGTCGCCGCCGCTTCCGGCAGCAGGAGCGACGCCATCCGCGCGCGCACCTCGTCGGCGCGGCCTAGTCGTGCCATGCGAGCAGCGGCGCCATCGCGACGGGGTCCACGCCGTACGCGGTCGCGACCTCGCGATCGAGCGTGTCCTCGTCGGGGGGGACGCCGGCCGCACCGGCGCGGCCGAGTGGCGCGAGGCGCGCGCGAGCGCGGGCCCAGTCGCGCGGCACCGGCAGGCGCGCGCAGGTCCACCCGAGGAACCGATGGAAGCCGCCGCGCGCCGGCTCGGCGACGGCGCAGAGCCAGGCGGCGACGAGTCGCGAGTTGAGCAGCGCGGCGAGCGCATGCGCGTCCTCGTCGCTCGGGGCGCGCACCACGTAGCAGGTGTTGAGCGGGACCGTGCGGTCGCCGGCCGGCAGCACGAGGGCGCGCGGCGCGCGACCGATGTCGCCCCATACCACGCGCGGACGATCGTCGCGGGCGGCTTCGGTGCGGAAGAGGGCCCACCAGTGCCCGCCGCGTCCGTCGGTGCGCGTTTCGAGCCGACGCCGCCAGCGTAGCATCCAGGCCGTCGCGTGCGGCGGCAGCACCGCGCGTGCGGCGCCGTGCGGCTCATGCGTCCAGACGATCGCCTGCGTCGCCGCGCCGGCCGCGAGGGCCCACGGGCGCACGTGCTCGCCGCGCGCGAGGGGACGGAGCAACGCGCGCTCGATCTCGCCGACGGTCTCGCCGCTGCGCACGGGCACGGTCGCGCCGTCTCCCGCGCCGGTCTCGACGAGGAATGCGTCGTTGCAGCCGCTCTTCACCCCGAGCATCGGTCGTCCGAAGGCGCTCGCGGCGAGCGGGATCCCCGCCCGTTCGAACACGGCGAACGCGTCACGGACCTCCGGAGGCAGGAGGAGCCAAGGCGCGCCCGGGGTCCCGTCCAGCGAGAGTGCGGAACGGTCGAGCACGAACGCGCGGGCCGAGCGCTCCCGGTGCAGCGTCAGGCGCACGCTCGCCTGTGCCTCAGCGGGGCCATCGGCACTCGCGCTCTCGCGTCCGCACCCGCGGTGGTGGCGGACGCGATCGCGGGGCGGCGGGCGATGATCGACGACGGATACACGACTGCGTCGAACCCCGAGGCCAGGTCGCCCCAGTCGTCCACCGCGAGCAGGTGCGTTCTCCGGGCGAGGAGGTCGCGGACGCCCCCGCCGGCGAGCGCGCTCCAGAGCTTCGAGGGGAGGAGGAGCGCGAGCACGCCGCCGGGGCGCACGAGTTGCACCGCGCGCTCGGTGAACAGGGCGGCGAGGTCGACCTGCGACGCGAAGCCACGACCGGCACCGGCGGCGTCGGCGCCGGACTCCCACGCGGCGTGGCGCGCCGTCACGAATCGCTCGCGCAATGACTCGCGGAGGGCAGCGGGCAGCGCATGCGGGCGCACCCAGGGCGGGTTGCCGAGGACGACGTCGACACCACCGGCGGCCGCGATCTCGGGGAAGTGCGTCGCGAACGAGAAGGGGAGGGCGCCGCCGTCGCGCAGGCGACGCAGCTCCGCGCGGGCGGCGCGCAGGCGCTCGCGCACCTCATCGAGTGCGCGCCGGGCGGCCGCGTCGGGCGCGCGCCGCGCGCGGAAGAGGTCCGGCGAGCGGACCGCGAGCAACAGTTCGCGGCGCTCGGCCGTGCAGCGCGCGATGCGCTGGGCGGCCGCGGCGATCGCCCGCGCGCGTTCGCGGCGGTCGAGCGCGCGCGCGAGCGTCCGTTTGCGCGCGCCGCTCGCGCGCGCATACCGCAGGCGCAGCGGCGCGAGCTCGGCGCCGTCGGGGAGGCGCGCGTCGTCGAAGGCGTGTCCGGCGAGGGCATCGCCCTGCCGGATGTTGCGATCGAGGTTGGGGAGCGGCGGCAACCGCATCGGGTCCTCGCGGTCGTCCTCGACCACCACCGAGAGCCAGAGCCGCAGCTGGCAGAGCCAGACCGCCATCGGATCGAGGTCGACGCCGAAGATGCTGCGGGTCAGGACCTCGCGCCGCACCACGCTCACGAGGCGCGCGTCGCCGCGGGCCTGGCGAAGCGCCGCGATCGTCTCGAGCGCGTGCACGAGGAAGGCCCCCGACCCGCAGGCCGGGTCCATCACGCGCAACGACGCGAGGTCCCGGTCGTCGCCGTGCCGCGCGAGCGCGGCGAGCGCCCCGCCGGTGAGCCGGGCGATGAGCGGAGGTGGCGTGTAGAACGCGCCGTGCGCGCGGCGTGCCTCGGCCCCCATCAGCGACTCGAAGGCGCGGCCGAGCATCTCGGGATCGACGGCGGCGTCGGAGAGGTCGCGGGAGGTCTCGCGCGCCGTGAGCCGGTAGCGCGGGAGCAGGTCGCACACGACCGCCGCGACCGCCGCGTCCTCGAGGCGGAGCGCGCGGGCGCGCGTCTCGACGGCGCTCCGCTGGAAGAGGCCGCCGTTGAGGAACGGCACTCGGCCGAAGGCGACCGCGGCGCGCGCCCGGCGTGCGACCGGCGTGTTCAAGGTGCCGAAGCAGAGCGGCTCGAGCAGGGTCGCGTGCAGCGGTCCGGCCGGCGCGAGTCGCTCGACCTGGTGTCGCAGGAAGGCGCGATCGCGGTCGAGCCATCCCTTCGCCTCGAGGAACGCGAGGAAGAGCAGTCGCGAGGTGGTGAGCAGCGCGATCGCGCGGCGGTCGGCGGCGTCGGCACGGCCGCGGGCGGTGCGGGCGAGGGTCGCGACCGCCGCCTCGAGGTCGCGATAGAATCGCCGCGAGAGCGCGTCGCGGCCGAGCAGCTCGCGCCAGCGCAGATGCTGCAACGGTTCGTGCCCCCCGTCGTGCGCCGACGCGAGGACCGCGAACGTCTCGGCGTCGGACTCGCGCAGGTGGGCGGCTTCGACGACCAGCGCCGCGAGCGCGCCGCGCGCCTCGGGGGACGGCGCGGCGATGAGCAGCTCGCGGCGTGCCGCCTGACGCGCGACGACGAGCCAGTGCAGTCCCGGCGTCTCGTGCGCGAGCCGCCGCGCGATCGGGACGACCCGCTCGCGGAGTGGCGGGCCCTCGTCCCAGTCGAGCAGCAGGGCGCGGAGCGATCCGCGCCCTCCCGCGACCCTGATGCGCGGACGGTCGTCGGCGAGGCCGAAGCGCGCGAGTTCGCGCGCCGGGAGCGGGAGCGGCTCGGCGAAGCCGAGCGGCGTGGTCAGCGAGGCGAGCGGCGCCCCATGGCCGGCCGCGGCGAGCAGGCGCGCGGCATCACGAGTGGTGAGCACGCGCGGATGGTGTCACCCATCGCGCGCGGCAGGCGCATCACATCATTGCCAGTCGCGTCACGATGCCGCGCACGTCCTCGATGCGCTCGAGCCAATGGTCCGGGTGCGCCGTCGCGAGCTGCGCGCGGCTGAACGGCCCCCAGGTCGCCGCGGCGGTCGTCACGTCGGCGGCGCGGCCCGCGTGCATGTCGTGCGTCGAGTCCCCCACGAAGAGGGCGCGCGAGGGCGCGATCCCGCCGAGCTGCGCCAGCGCGTAGAGCACCGGCTCCGGTCCCGGCTTGTGCGTCGCGGTGGACTCCAACCCCACCACCACGTCGAAGCAGTCGGCGATCCCGATGTACTCGAGCGACTTCCGCGCGCCACGCGAGAGCTTCGACGTCACCACCGCGAGCGCATGCCCCTCGTCGCGCAGCGCCCGGATGGTGTCGATCACCCCGGGATACGCCGTCGTCATCGCGTCGTGGTTGGCGAACTGGAACTCGCGGTAGCGCTCCCGCAGCGCCTCGACGTCCGCGTCGTCGGTCGCCCATCGCCGGAGGGCCGCATCGAGCGGCGTGCCGATCATCGCGATCCACTCGTCGCGCGGCGGCTGGATCGGGCGGCCGGCGTAGGCGTGCTCCATCGACGCGACCAGGAGGCCGATGGAGTCGATCAGGGTCCCGTCGAGGTCGAACAGGAGGGCGAGGCGTGAGGTCCCGTCAGGCATCACCGAACCTACCGGGTCACCGTCGGAGGGACCAGCGGGCGGGCGGCGCCGGCGGTACCTTAGCGCGATGGCACCCAAGGAACTCACCATCCGCGGCCTCGTGCTTGGGGTCCTCCTCACGTTCGTCTTCACGGCGGCGAACGTCTACCTCGGCCTCAAGGTCGGCCTCACCTTCGCCTCGTCGATCCCGGCGGCCGTCATCTCGATGGCCATCCTGAGTGCGGTGAAGGACTCGTCGATCCTCGAGAACAACATCGTCCAGACGGTCGCCTCCGCGGCGGGGACGCTCTCGGCGATCATCTTCGTGCTGCCCGGCCTCGTGATCGTCGGCTGGTGGACCGGCTTCCCCTTCTGGGAGTCGTTCCTCATCTGCCTCAGCGGCGGCGTGCTCGGCGTGCTCTTCACGATCCCCCTGCGCCGCGCACTCGTCACCAACTCGGACCTGCCGTACCCCGAGGGCGTCGCCGCGGCGGAGGTGCTCAAGGTCGGGTCCGGTGCGCGCGCCGAGGCGGGGAGCGATGTGGGCGAGGCGAAGGAAGGGCTGCGGGCGGTGGTCATGGGCTCTGTCGCATCGGCGGGCCTCGCGGTGGTCGGCGCGACGCGCATCGCGGCCGTCGAGCTCGCCGGCTACTTCAACGTCGGCGCCACCGCGTCGAGCGGGTACAGCTTCGCCTGGTCGCTCGCCCTGCTCGGCGCCGGACACCTCGTCGGCATCTCGGTCGGGCTCGCGATGCTCAGCGGCCTCGTCATCGCCTGGGGCATCGCCGTGCCGTGGCTCACCTCCATCACGCCGATCGCGGAGGGCGTCGAGCTCGCCGCGCACACCGGAACGATCTGGCGCACGCAGGTGCGGTTCATCGGGGCGGGCGCCATCGCGGTGGCGTCCATCTATACGTTGGCTCGTCTGGCCAAGCCGGTGCTCGGTGGCCTCGTCGCGACGCTCTCCCCGTCGCGCGCCGCGGCCGCGGTGGACGACCGCGAACGGGACATCTCGCCACCGTGGATCATCGCGCTCACCGCCGTCTGCATCGCGATCGCGGCCTGGCTCGCGTGGAGCTTCGCCCGCTCGACCGTGCTCGCCTCGAGCGCGCTCTCGCTCACGCTCGTCGCGGCGCCGTTCGTGCTGCTCGTCGGATTCCTCATCGCCGGGATCTGCGGGTACATGGCGGGCCTCATCGGCGCCTCCAACTCGCCGATCTCGGGCGTCGGGATCCTCTCCATCGTCGCCTGCGCGACGCTCGTCGCGATGGTCGTGCCCGCCACACCGGAGTCCGCGCCGGCGCTCGTCGCGTTCTCGCTCTTCGTGACGTCGATCGTCTTCGCCTGCGCGACGATCTCGAACGACAACCTGCAGGACCTGAAGACGGGCCAGCTCGTCGGCGCGTCGCCGATGCGGCAGCAGATCGCGCTCATCGTCGGCGTCGCGGCGGGCGCGGCGGTGATCCCGTCGGTGCTCAACCTCCTGGCGAAGGCGTACGGGTTCGCCGGTGCGGCGAACATCGGCGTCGTCGCCCCCGACCCGCTGCCGGCGCCACAGGCCACGCTCATCTCCGCCCTCGCGCAGGGCGTGATCGGCGGGACGCTGCAGTGGGACATGATCGGGATCGGCGCCGCGCTCGGCGTGGGGCTCATCCTGCTCGACGCGCTGCTGGGCGCGATGAAGGCGTTGCGCATCCCGCCGCTCGCGGTGGGGCTCGGCATCTATCTGCCGATGTCGGCGACGTTCGCGGTGGTGGTCGGCGCGCTCGTCTCGCGCTGGTACGAGGGGCGGACGCGGACGGTGCGCGATCCGGCGCGCGCGGAGCGCCTCGGGACGCTCGTCGCGTCGGGGCTCATCGTCGGCGAGAGTCTGTGGGGCGTGCTGAACGCCGGACTCATCGTCGCCTTCTCGAGCGACGCACCGATCGCACTCGTCGGGCACGACTTCGCGCTGGCGCCCTGGTTGGGCATCGCGGGATTCGCGGGCGCCATCATCTGGCTGTACGGGTGGATGCTGCGTCGGTCGGAGGCGGCGTAGCGCGTTCGGCCGGGGTGGCGCGCCTACGGTGTGGGTGGGCGCGCCGTCCGGCAGGTCGTGATCGCCGCGGTCGCGCCGACGACCGAGACGAGCGGTGAGAAGATGAGCATGTTCATGGAGCCGGCGCCGAGACCGACGACGACTCCGGCGGTCGCGCCCACGAGGGCGTAGCGAAAGCGCTTGTCGCGCGGGCACGGACTGGTGCCCACCGGTGTCGCGGTCCCGATCGCCGCTCCGACCGCCCCGCCGACGGCGTATCCGATGAGCGCTTCGCAGAGTCCGGGGTCGTCACCACAGGGCATGTCCGGGATGAGCTTGGCGAACACCGCCGCACCGACGAATGCGCCGATGATCGCGCCGGCCGTGCCGGCGCCGAGCCGAGCGCTGATCGCCAACGCGCCCTCTCCGTCCGTGTCCCGTTCCGGGAGACCGGCAGCGCGCTCGATGCGGACTCGACTGACGCCGGAGCGGACGCCATCCAAGGTCGGCCCCTGCGCGTCGAGCGCGGAGGGGCGGAACGTCGCGAGCATCACCGCCACCGCGACTGCCGATACGAGCGCGGAACGCGCCCGTTCCCGAGTGATCACGATGTTCCTCCTGGGTTCGCCTCGCCCCGCGCGAGGATGACGGCGGCTGTCATGTGCCCGGTCACGTTGGTGGTCGTGCGGAACATGTCGGGGATGGTGTCGGCGCCGAGCAGGATGCCCACGCCTTCCACCGGGATCCCCGCCGCCATGAGCACCGGCACCATCACGATGATCGACCCGCCTGGCACGCCGGGGACCGAGAACGATGTCACGAGCGACGTCACCGCGATCGTCGCCAGCTGGGCGACGCCGAGGTCCACGCCGTAGAGCCGCGCGATGAAGAGCACGCCGACGGTCTGGCCGATCCCGGCGCCGGCGCGGAACATCGTCGCCGCGAGCGGGATGAGGAAACTGCCGATCGCGGGTGGCAGCTTGAGGGTGTCCTTCACGCTCTCGAGCAGCGCCGGGAGCGCGGCGAGCGACGATCGCGAACTGAAGGCGATCGTCTGCGCCGGCAGCGTCGCCTGCGCGAAGAGGCGCAGGTCCGTGCGGCCGACGAAGACCGCCGCCGGATAGAGCACCACCACCCAGAAGAGCACGCAGATCCCCGAGACGATCACCACGTAGCCGAGGATCGCGCCGAGCGCACCCGTGCCCATCTTCGCGGCGAGCGGTACGGCGAGGGCGAAGACGCCCAGCGGCGCGAAGGCGAGGATCGCGCGCACCAGGGCGAGGGAGGCGTCCATCACGCCCTCCACGATGCGGACGACCGCGGCCCGCCGCTCGGCGGCGACCTGCATCAGCGCCGCGGCGAAGACCACCGAGGTCACGATGAGCGGGAGCATCGCGCCGTCGGCGGCGGCCTTGATGGGATTCGCCGGCACGAGCGCGATGAGCCACTCGCCCACCGTCGGGATGCTCTTCGCGCTCTCGGTCGCCGTCGCACCGGCACCGACCGCGCCGGCGCGGAGCGCGTCGATCGAGGCGGGGTCGAGTGGGAGCAGGGCGAGGAGCGGCGCCCCGAGCACCACGCCGAACGCCGAGGCGAGCCCGACGATCACGACGAACAGTACGAGCGCGCGCACGCCGATCCGGCCCACCGCGCGCGGGTCGGGCGCCGAAGTCACGCCCACGATGAGGCTCGAGACGACGAGCGGGATGACCGTCATGCGGATCGCGTTGACGAAGATCGTCCCCACGGGGCCGATGACGGCGAGCGCGGTCTCGGTGGTCCCCGGACCCGCGCTCGGCAGCACGAGGCCGACGGCGAAACCGGCGGCCAGCGCGAGCAGCACCTGGAGGGTGAGCGACATGGTCGAAAAGATGGCGCACGGGCGCCTTTCCGGATACATATGCATGTCCGCCGCCACCGACCCACCACGACCATCGTCCCGATGCGCCTCGCTCCCGCCTCCCGTCCGTTCGGCCTGGTCCTCGCGGCCGCCGCGCTCGTCGCCGCCCCGCTCGCCTTCGTCCCACTCGCAGCCCAGGGCGTGGCGGCCACGGCCACCCAGCCGGCCGGTCCGCGGGCGAGCACCACCGATCCGCGCGCCGGGCTGCGTGCCGGCTTCGCCGACGCGGGGACCGCCGTCCGCAACATGCGGCTCGTCTCCACGGTCCAGCGCCCCGCCGCCTTCACCAATCCCGCCGACCTCGGCGACTTCGGCTTCATCAATGCCGATCTCGCCTTCAAGGGGAACCTCGTCTTCCAGGGCGGCTACTACGGCATCCAGGTGTGGGACGTGAGCGGCCCCACGCCGACGCTCCGCACGACCATCGCCTGCCCGGGTGGGCAAGGTGACGTCTCGGTGCACGGCAACCTGCTCTTCATGTCGGTCGAGGAGACGCGCGGACGCGTGGACTGCGGCACGCAAGGCGTGGGCGACACGGTGAGCGCCGAACGCTTCCGCGGCGTGCGCATCTTCGACATCACGAACCTCGACGCGCCCAAGGTCGTGGCGCAGGTGCAGACCTGCCGCGGGTCGCACACCCACTCGCTCCTCTCGAGCCCGCGTGACAAGGCGAACCTCTACGTCTACGTCGGCGGCACCTCGCCGGCGCGCTCGGGGAACGAGCTCGCCGGCTGCTCGAGCGACGAGAACAACACCAGCGCGACCTCGTCGTATTTCCGCATCGACGTGATCCGGGTGCCACTCGCGCGGCCGCAGGACGCGAAGGTCGTGAGCTCGCCGCGCGTCTTCGCCGACGCGGCGGGCAACGTCGCCGGACTCTGGAAGGGCGGGGAACTCGTCCCGGGCTCGCAGAGCGCCGGGCGCACCGACCAGTGCCACGACATCACCATCTTCGCCGAGTACGATCTCGCCGCAGGAGCCTGCTCGGGCAACGGCATCCTGCTGGATATCAAGGACCCGGCCAATCCGCGGCGCATCGGCGAGGTGAGCGACCCCAACTTCGCCTACTGGCACTCGGCGACGTTCAACAACGACGCGAGCACGCTGCTCTTCACCGACGAATGGGGTGGCGGCGTCGGCGCGCGGTGCCGCGCGACCGACAACCTGCTCTGGGGCGCCAACGCGTACTTCGCGCGCAGCGGCCGGACGCTCACGCCGAAGGGGTTCTTCAAGCTCCCCGCCGCGCAGACCCCGCAGGAGAACTGCGTGGCGCACAACGGGAACCTCATCCCCGTGCCGGGGCGCGACCTCTTCGTGCAGGCCTGGTACCAGGGCGGCATCAGCGTGACCGACTTCACCGACCCGTCCAACGTGCGCGAGATCGCGTACTTCGACCGCGGCCCGGTGAGCGCCGAGCGGCTCGTGCTCTCGGGGCAGTGGTCCTCGTACTGGCACAACGGCCGCATCTACGGCTCCGAGATCGCGCGCGGGCTCGATGTGCTCGAGCTGACGCCGAGCGGCGAGCTCACGCAGAACGAGATCGACGCCGCGAAGAGCGTGATCATCGAGACGAACAACCCGCAGGACCAGCGGCGCATCACCTGGCCGGCGACGTTCACGGTGGCGCGGGCCTACTACGACCAGCTGTACCGCTGGAACGGGCTCCCGGCGGCGCGGCTCGCCTCGCTCGCGACGGAGCTCGACGCGGCCGAGCGGGCGAACGGCGCGGAGCGGGCGCGGCTCCTCGACGCGCTCGGGAAGGCGCTCGACAAGGATGCCGCGACGGCGGCCGACGCGAAGCGCGTGCGTGCGTTGTCCGGCGTCCTCAAGGCGATGGCGCGCGCGCGCTGATCCGTCCGCACCTCCACGACCCTCACTCCGACTCCCCATGCCCATCAAGTCCGGCGCCGAGCTCATCGCCGAAGCCAAGACCCGGATCCGCGAGGTCACCGTCCAGCAGGTCAACGACCAGCTCGCCGCGCCCGGCGCGCCGATGCTCCTCGACTGCCGTGAGCCGCAGGAGACCAACCTCGGGCGGCTGCCCGACGCGATCGTCATGCCGCGCGGCGTCATGGAGACGAAGATCGAGGCCGTCGTGCCGCGCGACGCGTATCTCGTGATCTACTGCGCGAGCGGCAACCGGTCCGCGCTCATGGCCGACACGCTGCAGCAGATGGGCTACACGAACGTCGCGTCGATGGCCGGCGGTTTCAGTGCCTGGTCGATGTCGGGCGGGCCGGTCGAGGGCTGAGTGGACGCACTCGCGGCGCATCCCCTCGTCGCGCGCCTCGAGCGCGTGCTCGCTGGGCGCGCGCCGCAGCTCGCCGAGCGGGACGAACCGTTCAAGGAGGCCGCGGTCGCGTTGGTCCTGCGCCCGTACGGCGATGATGACGCCGACCTGCTGCTCATCCGCCGGGCGACGCGCGTGGGCGATCCCTGGAGCGGGCAGATCGGCCTCCCCGGCGGGCGGTTCGACGTGAGCGATCCGTCGCTCGAGTACACGGCGCTCCGCGAGACGATCGAGGAGGTGGGACTCGACCTGCAGCGCGGCGGTCGCGTGCTCGGGCAGCTCGATGACCTGCGGCCCCGCACGCCGGTGCTCCCGCCGATCATCGTCCGGCCCTTCGTCTGCGCCATCGAACGCACGAACGACCTCGTGCTGAGCGACGAGGTCGCCGAGGCGCGCTGGGTGCGGCTCTCCACGCTCTTCGCGCCGGGTGCGAAGGGCGAGACGACGGTGCAGGTGCGCGACCTCACGATGCGGGTGCAGGCGTACCGGCACGAGGACTTCACCATCTGGGGGATGACCGAGCGCATCCTCGCGACCTTCGAGGGGATCTGGCGATGAACGACCGCCCGACGCCCGATTGGGGCGGTGCCTGGACCCCCGCCTGGCGAGCGCTGGGGTGGACCACCGTGCTCTTCCTCGGGGCCTGCCTGCTCGACCCGTGGGCCTACGCGCAGTGGCACGATCCCAAGGTGTACGAACGCGACTGGGGTCGGATGCTCCGCATCATGGGCTTCCTCGGCACCTGGCTCGCGCTGGCGATCGCGATCGCGCTGCAGGAGGGCGCGGACGCCGCCCGCCGTCCGCTCGCGAAGCGTCGGGCGCAGCTGCTCTTCTGGTCCGCCGCGCTCGGCGGGCTCGTCGCCGAGGTCGGGAAGCTGCTCTTCCGACGCGAGCGACCCGAGGTGCACGGCGGCGAGTACGGGTTCCGCGCGTTCGGCGAGCGGACCTGGAGCACGTCGGGGCTCGCGCTCCCGAGCTCGCATACGCTGGTGGCGTTCGCCGGCGCGGCGATGCTCGCGCGGCTCTATCCGCGCGCGCGCTGGGTCGGGTACACGCTCGCCGCGGGGTGCGCCGCCACGCGCGTGATGGCGCGTGCGCACTTCCTCTCCGACACCGTGATGGCGGCGGGGTTGGGATGGATCGTCGCGTTCGCGCTGACGCGGCGGTGGGTGGTCCGCGAAGCGGCGGAAGGGTGAAGGAAGAAGGAGGCGAGGCCGTACGGCCTCGCCCCCTTCGACCTTCATCCTTCCTCGGCCCGCTTCACATCGCGATCTTCGCCGCCTTGGGGTCGAGCAGCGCCTTCCGCGCCCTCAGGTGCTCCTCCATGCGGAGCCGCGGCACGCCCTCCTGCATCCATTCCGGGGCCGGCTTCCCCTGGAGGAAGTGGTCGAACCACTCCTGCATGCGCATCGCGTAGTCCTTCTGGTTGATCGGGCGCGCGAGGCCGTGATTCTCGCCCACGTACTCGAGGAGCACGACCTCCTTCCCGAGTTCGCGCAGCGTGTTGAAGTGCGTGATCCCCTGGTTGAAGTCCACCGCGCCGTCGCGGTCGTTGTGGAGGATCATGAAGGGGATGCTCACCTGGTCGGCGAAGCGATTGGGCGAGTTGCGCAGGTAGGCGTCGGGGTTGCGCGCATAGCTCGACCGGAAGCGCCCCTGGCTCGAGATGAAGATCGGCTGGTTGGCCGAGCCCGAGTTCCAGTACACCGAGCTGAACATCGAGACCATGTCCGTCAGCGGCGCGCCGGCGATCGCGGTCTTGAAGATGTTCGTCTGCGTCGTGATGAAGCTCGTCTGGTAGCCGCCCCAGCTGTGCCCCTGCAGCGCGACGTTGGCCGAGTCCACGATGCCCGCCGCGATCGCCGCCTTCACCGCCGGCACGACGCACCAGACCGCCGAGCGCCCCGGGTCGTCGAGCTGATACGAGATGTCGGGCATGAAGTACGCGTAGCCGCGCGACGTGTAGACGCTGGGATTCGCGTACCGCGTCGCGTTGGGCTGCGCGTAGGCGTGGAGGCCCTGCGAGAGGCGCTCATAGATGTACGTGAGCGTCGGGTAGCGCTTGCCCTCCTCGTAGCCCGCGGGGAGGAAGAGCGCGCCCTGCATCTTCGCGCCGGTCTCGTCGCAGGTGTAGTCGATCAATCGGGCGCCGGCGCTCCACGCCACGTCGGCCTGTTGCGGATTGCCGTCGGTGAGCCGCCGTTCGTTCGCGAGGTTCGCGTCGGCGACGTACCAGTCGGGGAACCGCACGAAGGTCTGGCGCGTGTACGCCCACACCTCGGCGTCGCGCGCGCGACGGAAATCGATCTTCGCGTCCTCCCACGCCAGCACGCGCACGCCGCCGCGCTGCGCGTCCACCTGCACGAGCCCTTCCTTCTTGGTGCGCTCGCCGTAGGTCTCCACGAAGAGCGGTCGCGCGAGGTCGATGCCGCGCTCCTTCGGGTCGGCAGCGACGCGCGCCTGGTAGCGCGTGCCCTCGCGCTTCCCGTTGCCGGTCACGTTCAGCGCCGGCCCGCCCGCCACGCCCACGCGCCAGAGGTCCCAGTTGTCGCGCAGGAACAGGAAGCGCGAGTCGCGCGACCACCCGAACGGCGGTGCGACGGGCGGCTTGTCGACGTTGTGGTCGTCCTCGTCGTCCCAGAAGGTCGCGGCCACGCCGTCGGTGACGCGCCTCGAGGTCCTCGTGCCCATCTCGTACACGTTCCAGTGTCCGGCGTCATACCAGGCGGCGCGCAGGCCGTCCGGTGCGATCAGGGACGGGAAGGGACCGCCGGGGTTCTCCAGCCGCTTCGCGATGAGCGTCCGCGCGCCGGTGAGCGCGTCGATCGCATAGAGGTCGCGATACTGGTGCCCGTCCACCGCCGCCTGCCGCTCATACGGGGTGAAGTCGGCGCCGAGCGCCCAGCGGTCGTTGCGCGCCACGGTCGCCGTCCGGACCGCGTCGTCAGTGAGCTTCACGACCTTGGGAGACGCCAGATGCCAAGCCGAGAGGTAGCTGAAGCCCTTGTCCGCGTTCTCCTGCACCTGCTGCTGGCTCTGCAGGCGCGGATCCTTCCAATGCCAGAGGATGAGCGACGGCGTCTCCTCGTCCTGTCGCGCGGGGGCGACCTGTCCTCCCGCGCCCGCGCCCGGCGCGGGGGCGTTCGCACCGCCACCGACCGGCGGCGCCGTCGAGGCCGGAGGGGCCGGCCGCGGCGCGCGCAGCCCGAAGTAGAGCGTCCCCTGCGACTCGCTCCACTGCGGCGCGCGGTCGGCGCTCACGATGAGGCCGCCGCTCACGCCGTCGCTCCGCTCGTTGATCATCACCGAGGTCGGGGTGCGCGAGGCGAGGTGCGCCCAGCCGAGCACCGTGGTGAGCGTGTCGCGGGACGCGGAGTCGGCGACCGAACGGAGCACCGCGAGCGCATCGCCGGTGTCGGCCCAGGTGAGACGACGATACTGCGCCTTCTCCGCGTCGAGCGCGCGGACCACGCCCGTGGCGAGCTCGCGCAGCTGCACGCCGTTGCCCAGCTGGTCGCGCTGGTCGAGCGTGAAGGCGAGGAACTGCCCTGCCGCGTCGAAGGCGTACTCGCCCACGCCGACCATCGTCACCGGCGTGCCGCCGGCGAGATCGACGAGCATGAGGACCGAGCCGTTGGGCGCGGCGGGCGCGCTCGCCGCCGCGCCGCCCGCCGTCGCGCCGCCTCCGGACGATGCGTCCGGCGGCATCAACTGGAGCGCGATGATGTTCGAGCGATCCCCGCGAAGCGGAAGCTCCGCACCCGGTCGAACTCACGGCGCGTGCCCGTGGCCAGTTCGATCACGCCGACCTTGGTCGGCAACGTCCGACGGTCGCGGCGCGCCTTCCGCGCGTCCTCGCCCTTGGGGTGGACCGTGTACGCCACCCAGCGGTTGTTCCCCGAGATGGCGACGCCGCCGGGGCCGGCAGGCGGCTCCCCGATGGCGAGGCGCGTCTCCGTCGCGCCCGCGCGCGTCGCGCGCACGACGAACTCGGCGTCCCCTTCGTTCGGGGCGAGCACGTAGGCCATCCACTGCCCGTCGTTCGAGAAGGTCGCGTTCCGGATCCCCCTCCACGAGAGGAGGTCCTCCATGGAGAGCGGGCGCTTGACCGGCGATGCGGTCGCGGCGACCGGCGTCTGTGCGGCGAGGGGGAACGACAGCGTGAGGAGCAGGAGCGCGGCACCTGCCGCGCGCGGGCGGAACGACATCGGGAACTCCGGGTGGGCGGTGCGGAGAACTTGGGCCGCTCGCGTCGGCCGGGTCAACCTGCGGTGCGCCGGAACATCAGGGGATTGTGACCTGGGTCGTTCGACGACGGCGCTCCCGGGTCGTAGAATACCGGACCGCCCACCAGGAGCCTCGATGCACCCGACCGCCCATCGCCGCACCTCCCGCTGGCTCCTCCTGTGCGCGGCGCTGGCGCTGTTGGCACCCGCGTGGCTCCCGGCGCAGTCGTTCGCGGGCGGTTGGCGCGCCGCGCTGCCCAACGGCAACACGCTCTCGCTCACGCTCGCCCAGACGGGGGCGTCGATCACCGGTACGCTCACGGGGAGTGGCACCACGCTGCGCGTGCAGGCCCAAGCCGACGGGAGCGGATCGTTCGTGGGCACGGCGGCGAGCCAGCAGGGGTCGGTGCTCATCGCCGGGGAGTTCCAAGGGGCCGCGCTGCACGTGGTGCTCGCCGAGATGACCGCCGCCGGCACCCCGAACATGGCGTCGGCCTCCGAGGTGATGTTCCAGCGCGCTGCGGGCGCGGAGGCGGCGCCGCCGGTCGCGGCGAACCCGAAGGGCACTCGCGGGGCGGCGCCCGCGCCTGCGCCGGGCGCGGCCGCCGGTGCGATGCCGGGTGCGATGCCGGGTGCGATGCCGGGTGCGATGCCGGGTGCCATGCCCGGCGGCGCGTCAGGCGGTCCCGGCAATGCGATCGCCGAGTCGCCGGCGGATCGCCAGCTCGCGCAGCTCCTCCTCTCGAGCCGCTGGTGCTACATGCGCTACTCCTCCGCGATGGGCGCGACCACCACGGAGAAGGTCGCATTCGCCGCCGACGGCACGCTCGCGGTGACCGGGAACCGCGAGACGAACACGTCCAACCAGTACGGGTCGTACTACGGCAACTCCGGTGACACGCAGCGCGCGTACTGGCGCGTGCGGAACGGCCAGCTCCTGCTCTCGCAGGACGGGTCGCAGTGGGAGGGCACGCCGCTCTCCGTCGCGCCCAACAGCAATGGTGCGCCGATCGTCACCGCGAACGGCAAGGAGTACTCCCGCTGCGACTGAGCGGGAGATCGCGGGTCAGCGCGCGAAGCAGTAGAACAGTCCGTTGCCGCCGGTCGCCACGAGGTTCGCCTGGCTGCAGCCGCGTGACGGATGCGCCGAGTTCCAGGAAGTCGGGCGCACGCCGCCACCCTGCCGGTCGTGGTGCCCGACGAACCCGCGCCCGGTCGTCGCGTTGCTGGTCCAGTTGCTGCAGGTGGTGTCGAGCGAGTCGACCGCGAGCGTGCCGTCCGGATTGGAGCCGGTCAGGATGTCGTGCGTGTTGGGCGTGTCGCCGCGTCCGTTGACCTTCTCGCCCTTCTCGTTCAGGCTGTTCTCCTTGCCCGTCATCGCCGCCTCGCTGTGGAGCTGCTCGAGGTTCGCGGCGACCAGCACGCCCTTCGCGTTGTACCACGGGCCGGCGCCGATGCGATCACGCGCGTTGACGGCGGGCATGCCGCCGGCCGCCGCGGCACTGAGGTAGGCGCGCCACTCGCGCCCGCGCACCCCCGCCGCCTCGGCGAGCGTGTGGCAATGGCGGTCCGCGCCGGCGAGGCCGCCGAGGTTGGCGCCATCACCCGAGCCGACGCTCGTGATGAAGAAGCTCATCGCGGGCTGCGCGCCCTCGGCGCGGGCGCCGATGACGAAGGCGGTAGCGGTGGCGAGGGCAGCGATCGGGAGCAGGCGGCGCATGGGGACTCCGGAGTGAGGGCAGGCGCGAAAGATGGGAGCCCGCGCACGAGGCGGCAATCACGCCGGGCGCGGGCCCGACGGCCGGCAGTCGGCTACATTCCGCTGGCGTCGCCTCACCCGTGACGCTCTACCACCCGTTGGGAGCCGCCCGTGCCCAAGAAGAAGCGGACCAAAACCTCGCGCGCCGTCGCCGCACCGCGCGCCACCGCCCCGCGCACGCCGACCGTCCTCACCGGCCAGGCCGAGGACTATCTGAAGGCGATCTACGAGCTCGAGCAGAAGGGCACGCCCGCCGGCACGAATGACATCGCGGGGCGACTCGGGATCGCGGCGGCGAGCGTGAGCGGGATGGTGCAGCGTCTCGCGCGACTCGGGCTCGTGCGCGCCGAACGGTATCGCGGGGCGCGCCTCACGATCGCCGGCCGCGCTGCCGCACTCCAACTGATCCGTCGGCATCGCATCATCGAGTGCTATCTCGTCGAGCGGCTCGGCTTCGGGTGGGAGGACGTGCACGACGAGGCGGAGCGGCTGGAACACGCCGCGAGCGACGAGTTGATCACGCGGATGGCGGAAGCGATCGGGAATCCCACCGCCGACCCGCACGGGGCCCCGATCCCGACCGCCTCCGGTGAAGTGGACGAGACGCGGTTGCCGAGCATTGCGGAGCTGGCGGAGGGGGAGCCGGCGACCGTGGTGCGCATGTCGGACCGGGATCCGGCCTTCCTGCGGTATCTCGACGGGCTGGGAATCCGCCCTGGTGCGACGGTGCAAGTCGTTGCCAAGGCGCCATTTGGCGGGCCGCTGACCGTTCTGGTGGGTGGCGCGGAACACGGGGTCGGAACTTCGGCCGCGAGTCAGGTGTTCATTCGGAGTCGACGGTAGTTCACCTGTAAATCACTCGCCGGAGCCGTGCCCATGAAGCGTTGGATCCCCGCCCTCGTGCTCGTCCCCATGCTCGCCGCCGCCTCGTCGTTCGCGCCGGTGGCGTACGTCCGCGACGAGGCGCACTCGCGCATCAACTTCATCGCGCACTCCCGCCTCGTCGACGCGCTCGGCACGTTCGACAAGTGGGATGCGAACATCATGTTCGACGCCGAGCGCCTCGAGAACTCGACGGTCGAGATCGTCATCGACGCGAAGAGCATCAACACGCGCGTGGACATGCGCGACGGGCACCTCCGCAGCGATGCGTTCTTCGCCACCGATTCGTTCCCGACGATCACGTTCAAGTCGGCGATCGTGAACCCGCTCGGCGGCGACCGCGTGAACATCACCGGCGACCTGACCATCCGCGGGCACACCAAGCGCATCACCATCCCCTCGCGCCTGATGTTCTTCGACGCGGAGAAGAAGATGGGCCGCGTGAAGGGCGCCACGACGATCTACCGCGAGGAGTTCGGCGTCTCGTTCAACCCGCCGGTGAACCCGATCGAGCCCGAGGTCGAGATCCAGTTCGACATCACGTTCAAGGCGAAGTAAGCCTCGCCGATCGTCAGGACGTGAGCGGGGCGTGCCCGGAACGGGTGCGCCCCGCTTACCGTTCGTGCATCGTGGCCCTCCCCCCGCGCGTCCCGCTCCTCGTCGCCTCGCTCGTGCTCGCCGGTCCGCTCGCCGCACAGGCCGCGGTGGCGCCCGAGCGCACGATCGCCATCGACGAGCGGCTCGCGGCGACGGCGGGGCTGTCGGTCGGTGATCGCGTCGTCCTCGGCCCGGTCGCCGGCGCGCCGGGGGACACGGTGCGGATCGTCGCCATCACGCGGCGCGGGGCGGATCCGAGCGAGGTCGCGCGCAGCGAGTTCAAGGTGCGTCTCCATCTCGAGCACCTGCAATCGCTCGCGGGTTCGGGGGACCGCGTGGGCCGGTTCGCCGTGCAGTCCTCCCCCGCGAGCTCGCCCGCCGCGGTCTCGGCGGCCATCAACGCCGCCGCGTTCGGATTCCGGGCCTATCCCGCCGCCGAGGTCGCAGTGGAGACCTCGGCGACCTTCCGCGTGGTGAACCGCTTCCACCGGGCGATCGGCATCATCACGATCGTCGCGAGCGCGATCTTCCTGCTCTGCATCACGCTCCTCAAGGTCGATGAGCGCCGCCGTGACATGGGGGCATTGCGGCTCCTCGGCATCTCCCGCGCCTCGGTCGTGCGCGCGGTGGTGCTCGAGTCGTCGCTCGTCGCGCTCGTGGGGAGCGTGATGGGGGCCGGCATCGGCTGGGTGGCGTCGTGGCTCGTGAACTGGCACTACCAGGGCGTCTACGCCACGCCGCTGCGCTTCGCGATCGTCACGCCGGGGATCGTCGCGTTCGCCGTGGCGCTCTCGCTCGCGCTCGGCGTGGTGAGCGGCTGGTTCGCCGCCCAGCGCCTGGTGCGCCGCGCGCCGCTGGAGCTCGTCGGGCGATGATGCTCCGCCTCGCGTTCGCCACGCTCGCGCGCCGCCGGGCGCGGACCGCGCTGACGGTGGCGGGCGTCACCGTCGCCGCGGCGATGCTGCTCGACATGGTCATGCTCGGCTCGGGGATGCGCGAGAGCTTCCGCGGCTTCATCGAGCAGCAGGGGTTCCAGCTCCGCATCACGCCACGCGGGACGATGCCGTTCGACTCGGAGACCACCGTGGGTGGTGCGGCCGCTCTCGCGGAGCGGATCGCCGCCGATCCCGACGTGGTGCGGGTCGCGCCGTTGCTCGGCACCCGGATCTTCACGCGCCGCGCCGCCGACGACTCGGTCACGGCGGGGTTCCTCCTCGGACTCCGGCCCGAGGTGCAGGGCGACTACGTGCTCGCCGAGGGGCGCGAGATCGCGGCCGACGACGAGATGGTGGTGAACGGTGCCTGGCTCGCGGCGACCGGGCACGCGCTCGGGGACACGGTCGAGGTCGCCCAAGGGTGGGAGCCGCAGATGCGCAGGCTCCGCGGAACGCGCACGGTGCGCATCGTCGGGCGCGGGCGCTTCGTCATGCTCGCCGGCGGCGAGCGCGCCGCCGCGCTCCGCATCGGCACGGTGCAGGCGATGGGTGGCGACGCGCTGCGCGACCGCGCGTCGGTGATGCTCGTCGCGACGCGCGAGGGGGCGGCGATCGAGGCGGTGCGCCGCCGGCTGGAGGCGAGCGATCCCCGCATCAGCGCGCTCTCGACGGCCGCGGCCCTCAAGTTCGTCGATGAGCGCCTCAGCTACTTCCGCCAGCTCGCGTTCATCCTCGCGTCGGTCTCGCTGGCGGTCGGCTTCCTCCTCGTCACCACGCTCGTCACCGTCTCGGTGAACGAGCGCCTCGGCGAGATCGCGGTGATGCGCGCGATCGGCGTGGCGCGGTGGCGGATCGTCGCGCAGGTGATGGCGGAGGGCGTCGCGCTCTCGCTCGTCGGCGCGACGCTCGGCGTCGGGCTCGGGCTCGTCACGGCCCGCTGGCTCAACGGCATCCTCGCGGCCTTCCCGGGACTCCCGGCGGCCTTCGACTTCTTCCTCTTCGAACCGAGCGCGGCCTTCCGTTCGCTCGGCCTGCTCGTGCTCTGCGGCATCGCCGCGGGTGCCTGGCCGGCCTGGCGCGCCGCGACGCTCCCCATCGCGCAGACGCTGCGCGAGGAGGCGGTGGCATGACCGATCCGCACGCGTCCTCGTCGCGGGCCGCCGATGTGCGGCCGCTCGTCCTCTCCGCGCGCGACGTGCGGCGGGAGTATCCCGTGGCGGGCGTACCGGTGCAGGCGGTGCGCGGGCTGTCGCTCGACGTGCGCGAAGGGGAGTGGGTCGCGATCGTCGGTCCGTCGGGTTGCGGCAAGTCGACGCTGCTGAACCTGCTCGGCGCGATCGACCGGCCGAGTGCCGGGCGGATCGAGATCCGCGGCGAGGATGTCGCGCGCCTCGGGGATGCGGCGGCGACGCGGTTCCGGCTGACCGGCGTGGGGTTCGTCTTCCAGCGGTTCTATCTCATGCCCACGCTCACCGCCGCCGAGAACGTCGAGCTGCCGATGAGCGAGGCGAAGGGGCCGCGCGCGGCGCGGGAAGCGCGCGCGCGCGAACTCCTGGCGTACGTGGGGCTCGGTCAGCGCGCGGACCACCGGCCCTTCCAGCTCTCGGGCGGGGAACAGCAGCGCGTCGCGATCGCGCGCGCGCTCGCCAATCGTCCGGCGCTGCTGCTCGCCGACGAGCCCACCGGCGAACTCGACGCCCGGACCGGCACCGAGATGATCGCGTTGCTCGACCGCCTGAACCGCGACGGCACGACGATCGTGACGGTGACGCACGATGAGGAGCTCGCGGGCGCGGCGCGGCGCGTGGTGCACATGCGCGACGGCGCGATCGTGGACGACGTGGTGAAGCGGCCGCTCGAGGACCCCGCGCGGTGATCACGCGCCTCGCGCTGCGCGGCCTGCTCGACCGTCCCTGGCGGTCGTTCTTCCTGCTCGGGGGATTCGGGCTCGGCGTCGGCGTGATGATCACGCTGCTCGCGATCGGCGAGGCGATGGTCCTGCAGTCGAAGGACGAGAAGCTCGTCGGCGGCGGCGACGTGACCGTGCTCCCCGAAGGGCTCGACCTCGAGGTCATGAAGACCGGTGGCGTCGGCGGGATGTTCGTGGCGATCCCCAACGCGCGGTTCGTGCATCGGCAGTTGCTCGGCGCCCCGCGGCTCGCCGATCGGGTCACGGCCGTCGCGCCCCAGACGGATGGCGTGCTGCTCTACGTGCGGACCGCGAGCGGTGAGTTCCCCGTGCGCGCGATCGGCGAGATCCCCTCGGCGACGCGCCTCGTGGGCGCCGCGCCGACCATCGTCGCCGGCGCGTGGGAGGACGACGACTCCGATCGTCGGTGGTTGGCTCCGACCCTCGCCGAGTTGCGACACGAGATCGACCGGTTCCACGTCACACCCGCGGGGATCGCGGACGAGGAACGTCGGACGTGGGGGGAGTGGCACTACTTCAACGTCCTCTCGGCCGACCGCAAGCGGTGGGCCTTCCTCACGCTCGCCGTCGGCGGTGACGTTCCCTCGGGCGAATGGGGCGGACAGGTGCTACTCACCGTGCACGAGGAGGGGCGGCCCGCGCGTCGATTCACGCGGGTCGTGCTCCCGCGGGACGTGTCGCTCGACACCGCGCGCGCGGACCTCGCGTTGGGCGGCGACAGCGTACAGGTGCTTCCCGACGGCCGGTACCGGGTGACGGCCACGGCGCGTGAGGAGGGGACCGGTGCGAGCGCGACGATCGTGCTCACCGTGACGCCTGCCCCCGGGGCGTACTTCCCCGGCACCTCCATCGGTGGGGACGCGCTCGTGAGCGGATACGCGGTGCCGGCCCTCCGCGCCGAGGCCGATGGCGAACTCTGCATCGCGGGCCGCTGCGAGCGCTTCGAGGCGGCGCAATCGTATCACGATCACAACTGGGGCGTCTGGCGCGACGTGCAGTGGGAATGGGGAGCGGCGCGGGCCGGGAGCTATTCGCTCCTCTATGGTCGCGTCGCGCGCGAGGGCGCCGAGGACGTGCGGGAGAAGCTGTTCGTCTACCTCGTCGACTCGCTCGGGTTCCGTGCGCTCTTCCGGCCCGACAGCATCGCGTACGAGGAGGGACGGAGCGTACGCATCCCCGGCGGCGTGCTCCGTGTCCCGTCGCGCGCGGTACTGTTCGACGCGCGCGACGGTGACACGCTGCGGATCGCGCTCGAGATCGAGGACGCGGTGGCGAGCGACGTGCGGCTCGACCGGCGCGGACAGGCGTCCGGGCGGCGCGCGCGTCCATGGTTCGTCCAGATGAAGGGGATGGCGCGCATCTCCGGTCGTGTGGGAGGACAGGTGGTCCGTGGCGAGGGCACCGGCTTCTTCGAGACGTATCGTTAACGATGCATCCCGGCGCGCGTCTGACCCGAAACCCCAAGGACCAGCCGTGACGAACCGCCAGACCCGACGCGCCCTCTCGATGCTCCTCGTCCTCGCCGCCTGCGGCGAGGGCACTGGCGCCGATCTCACCGCGCCGGTCGTCACGCCGACGCCTGTGCTCGACACCGTCGGGAACGGCGCGGTCGTGGCGGCGTTGCGGATCGACCCGACCGCGCTCCCGAGCTACGCCGTCGCGTTGCCGGCGACCTTCGCGCCGCCCGTGCTGCAGCGCGAGGATCGCACCATCGGTGCGCCCATCACCGATGCGGGAGCGACGCTCGGTCGCGTGCTGTTCTTCGAGCGCAAGCTCAGCCGCAACGACTCGCTCTCCTGTGCGGGCTGCCACGCGCAGTCCCTCGCGTTCGGTGACACCGCGCGCTTCAGTCTCGGCTTCGAGCGCACCGGCCGCACCGGCGCGCACGCGATGCGGCTGGCGAACGCGCGCTTCAACGAGAACGGCTTCCAGTTCTGGGACCGCCGCGCGCCGACGCTCGAGGCGCAGGTCGTGATGCCCATCCAGGATGCCACCGAGATGGGATTCGACGGCGCGCATGGCGGGCTCGCGGCGGCGCTCGCGAAGGTGGTCGCCGCGCCGTACTACGCGCGGCTCTTCACGCTCGCCTTCGGCGACGCGAGCGTGACGCAGGACCGAGTCCAGCGCGCCCTCGCGCAGTACGTGCGCAGCATCGTGTCCACGCAGAGCAAGTGGGATGTCGCGATCGCCGCGGTGAACGGTGGCCCGCCGTTCGCGCAGCCGCTCCCCGGCCTGACCGACGAGGAGAATCGCGGAGCGGCGCTCTTCATGCAGCCGGTCGGTGCCGGGGGGACCGGCTGCGCCGGCTGCCATCGGCCACCGAGCTTCTCACTCGACGGCCTCTCGCTCAGCAACGGACTCGACAGCGCGGAGACGCGGATCTTCCGGTCGCCGTCCCTCAAGACCGTCGGGATGGGCACGCGCTACATGCACGACGGCCGTTTCGCGACGCTCGAGGAGGTCGTGGACTTCTACGACGCCGGCGTGAAGGTCGGCCCGGCGCTCGATCCGCGCCTGCGACTCCCGAGCGGCGCCCCGCGCCGCCTTGGCCTGAGTGCACCGGACAAGGCCGCGCTGGTCGCGTTCCTTCGGACGTTGCGCGACTCCTCGGTGATCACCGACCCGCGCTTCGCGGATCCCTTCCGGCGGTGACGGGGCGCCGCGGCGACCGCTATGGCTGTCGCGCGAGCGAGCGGAGCGACATGTGCAGAAAGTCGACGCGACCACGCGCGCCGCGCACCAGCCAGAGGAGGGTGCGCGTCCCATCGGGGTCGATCACCGCGATCCGGTCCTCGCCGACGAGCTTCACTGCGGCCTTGTCGCCCTGGATGAAGACGAGCGCGCCGTTCTCCTCCACGATCTGCACCTTCGTCGATCCCATCGCGTAGGTCCCCGCCACGAGCGCGCGCTCGGCGGGCGTCCCCACGCGATCCTCGGGAAGCTTCGGCTCCACCGGCGGGGTGATGCCCATCGTGCGCCTGGCGACCAGGTCGACGAGTCCCTGCATCGGTGCGCCACCCCGGTTGTCGAGCACGATCACCGCGACCTTCCGGTCCGGGAACATCGTGACCTGGGCATCGAAGCCGTTGATCGCACCGCCGTGCTGCCAGATGCGCGTCCCGTCCCGCACATCGATCATCAGGCCATGCCCGTAGCGCGCGTTCGCGCGCCCCGGCATCGGCATGTGGCCCGTCGTCATCCGCGTCACCGTGCCCGCGTCGAGCACGCGCTGTCCATCGAGCATGCCGCCATCCATCATCGCGATGGTGAAGCGCGAGAGGTCGCCGGCACTCGCGAAGAGGAACCCGGCCGCCCACTGGGCCGTGTTCTCGGTGAAGGGACGCACGACCACCCCGGGCAGGTTCGGCCCGCCGACATGTCCCTGCGAGAAGTCCCGCGTCAACGCCTCCAGCGGGCGGAAGGTCGCGTGCGGCATCCCCAGCTTCCTGAGCACGTGCAGGTCCGTGAGTGCGGCGAACCGCTGACCACCGGCGCGCTCAGCGACGTAGCCCGCCATCGAGTAGCCGGGGTTCGAGTACGAGATGACCGTGCCCGGCGTGGTGAAGAACAGCGTGTCGCTCACCTCCCGCATCACCTCGCCGAGCGCGCCCTCACCCATGCGACCGTACGCGACGGCGTTGTCGAGCCAACCGGCGCTGTGCGTCAGCAACTGCTGCGTGGTCACGGTGCCGACGCGCTTGCCCGCGAGTTCGGTCACGTAGGTGGAGATGGGCGCCTGGAGGTCGAGCTTGCCGGCCGCCACGAGCTGGTTGAGCGTCGCGGCGGAGATCATCTTCGTCACCGAGCCCACGCGGAAGAGCGTACGATCGGTGACCGCACGTCCCGTCTCGATGTCCGCCACGCCATAGCCGCGCGTGTACGCGAGTCGTCCGTCGACCACCACCGCGACCTGCGCACCCGGGGTCCGCGTGCGGGCCATCTCGGCCGTCACCGCGGAGTCGAGTGCGGCAGCCCAGGCGGGCGTCGCGGTCGGGGCCTGCGCCGCGGCGGAGTCGGACGCGAGCGCGGCGAGCAGCATCGATGCCGCCCCGAGCAGCGAGAGAGGGCGCAGGCGCACGGCAGGACGGCGAGCGGACACGGGCATCGAGGACGGCTCCAGTGGGTGGTCCCCCAACATACGGCTCAGCGTGCCTGAAGTGTCGTCGCGAGCCAGTCGGCGACGGTGCCGAGCACCTCGCCGTCGACCTTGTTCTGCGTCAGCCTCGCATAGCCGGACGGGTGACCGCTCGCGTCGCGCAGGAAGAGATGGTTGCGCTCGGGGAGGACCTTCACGGTGACCCGGCGGTTGCCGCCGGACGCGAAGGCCCGCTCGAGGAGCGACGCCTCCTCGGCGCGCACCTGCTGGTCCGTCGCGCCCTGCACGATCAGGACCGGCTGCTTCACCGCCTTCGCGGTCGGGATGGGATCGTAGGCGAGGAAGAAGCGCATCCACGGCTGCTTGGCCGAGGTCGAGTCGAAGCCGGCGTGCGCGGCCTTGATCGCCGAATCGCGGGCCGCGGGGGCGATGGCGGGGTCGCCCTCGATCCCGTTGCGGATCTGGTAGTCGATGATCGCGCGTCCGGTGTAGGCTGGGCCGGCCATGAGCACGATCGCGGCGAGCTGCGGGTCGGTTCGCGCGATCATCGGCGCGATCATCCCGCCCTCGGAGTGCCCGACGAGCGCGATGCGGGCCGGGTCGATGTCGGTGCGCGCGCGGAGGAAGGCGATGCCGGCACGGATGTCGTCGGCGAAGTCGGCGCTGGTGCCGTTGATGTCTCCCCCCGATCCGCCGACGCCGCGGTCGTCGAGGCGGAGGACGGCGATGCCGCGTCGCGAGAGCGTGTCGGCGACCTGCCGGAAGATCCGGAGGCCGCCGGCGAGCGGGATGTACTCGTCGCGATCCTGTGCACCGGAGCCGGTGATCGTCACGACCGCCGGCACGCGACCGCTCGCGCCGGTGGGCATGGTGAGCGTGCCGCTGAGTGCATGTCCGGCCGGCGTGCGCACGGTGACGTCGGTCGCCGTGTACGGCGCGCCGGCGGGCGCGGAGTAGTCCGGCTTGCCGAGTCGCACCGCGTCGGCGGCGGGGCCGGACAGGACCACGATCCGCAGGCCCTGCGCGGGGAGGGCGCCGCCGGTGACGTTGCCGTCGGCGTCGAGCGTCGCCAGGGTCACGTTGCCCGCGACGGTGAAGCGCGCGCTGTCGGCGCCGAGCCGCTCGAAGGTGGCGTCGATGGTGACCCCGCCGGACATCGCGAAGACGGGGAGGGTGAGCGTGCGGACCCCGCGCGCCATGGCGATGCGGGCGAACTGCTCGTAGATGACGAAGTCGTTGTTGGTGATGGGCAGCGCACCGGGACGCGTCGCGAACTTGAGTTCGCGTGACTGTGCGCCGGCGCGAAGGTCCAGGAACACGCTGTCGCGCGCGAACCTGGCGGTTCCCGGTCTGGAGCGGCGCGGCGTCCGGCGCCGCGTTCGCGCCCCGCACGATCAATGACGTGCTCGGCATCGAGTGGTCCGCCGCGAGCGTGTACTCGAGCTCGACCGACGGCGCATTGGGCGAGGCGATGATGGCGCGCACGCTCGATGCCGTGCGCCGCACGCGCTCGAACACGAGGGTGTCATCGCCCTTGAGGACGAGATAGACCGCCTGGCGCGGCGCGGCCTGCGCGCGCGCGACGACCGCGGTCAGGAGCGCGGCGACGCTCGCCGCGAGCAGCGGCAGTCCCACGCGCCGCACGAGCAGGGAGAGAGGCATGGTGTCAGTTCCGGGTGTTCTGCGAGCGGATGAAGGTGACGATGCCGAAGGCGAGGCCGAGTCCCGCGAGGGCGACCACGATGGCGGCGTTCGGCTTCCGTGGGACGATGGGGATCATGGGTCACTCCGGGTCGTTCGGGACGGGCGCGGGGGCGTCGCCCTTCGGCGCACGCCCCGCGCGCTTCAATGCATCCCGCAGCAGGAACTCGATCTGCCCGTTCAGGCTGCGCAGGTCGTCGTTCGCCCACCGCTGGACGGCGTCCAGCAGCTCGCGATCGACGCGCAGCAGGAAGGGCTTCCGTTCCGCCACGGCCGGCGCCTCAGGTGTAGAGCGAGCCGGTGTTCACCACGGGCTGCGTCGAGCGCTCCGAGCAGAGCACCACGAGCAGGTTGGACACCATCGACGCCTTGCGCTCCTCGTCGAGCGAGACGATCGAGCGCTGGCTCAGCATGTCGAGCGCCATCTCCACCATGCCCACCGCGCCCTCGACGATCTTCTGCCGCGCCGCGATGATCGCGCTCGCCTGCTGCCGCTGGAGCATTGCCGCCGCGATCTCGGGTGAGTAGGCCAGGTGCGAGATGCGCGCCTCGATCACCTCGACGCCCGCCTTGATGAGCCGCTCGTGCAGCGCCTTCTCGAGCGCCTGCGAGACCTCGATGGTGTGCGTCGAGAGGGAGAGCTCCCCCGCGGTGTGCGAGTCGTACGGATACTGCGTCGCCGTCGCGCGGAGCGCGGACTCCGACTGCACCGCGACGTACCGCATGTAGTCATCGACCTCGAACAGCGCCTCCGCCGTCTCGACCACCTTCCAGACCACGATCGCGCCGATCTCGATCGGGTTGGAGTGGTTGTCGTTCACCTTGAGCTTGGTCGTCTCGAAGTTCCGCACGCGGAGCGAGATGGCCTTCTTGGTGAGGAACGGGTTGGCGAACCAGAAGCCGTCCTGCTTCACGGTGCCCTTGTACGAGCCGAAGAGCACGAGCGCCTTCGCCTCGTTCGGGTTCACGATGAAGAGGCCGCCGAAGCCGACGGACGCGGCCACGACGACGAGCATGGCCAGCAGGCCCATGACGTGACGCTGTGCCTGGAACTCCATCACCATCACGGCCAGGCCACCGAGGCAGACGGTCAGGAGGACGAGCAGGGCCACGAGGCCGTTTGACGCCGGATAGGACTTCTCGCGATACACGGGGACATCTCCAGTAGAGGTGTTATCAACATGATATCACTTTAGTATCTAGACGTCAATACCCGCGAGTCGTCTGACCCGCGGGTATCGGTTACCGATTGTGACTAAATGACTTAGGTGCCTGCTCTGCAGGTGTGCCGCGGAACGCCGGTCAGAGCGTGGTGACCGCCCGGTCCGCCTCGCGCGCCACGCGCTCGCCCTCCTTCGGATCGACGAAGAGCAGGACCGCGCCCCCGACGACGAAGAAGATGATCACGCTGAGGATCGCGAGGTTGGAATCGCCCCCGAGGCCGGCCATGATGCCGAAGAGCGCCGGGCCCGCGATCCCGCCGAACTTCTCGAAGACGGAGAAGAAGCCGAAGAACTCGCCGCTCTTGTGACGCGGGATCATGTTCGCGAACATCGAACGGCTGAGCGCCTGCGTGCCGCCCTGCACGAGCCCGATCACGATCGCGAGGATGTAGAACTCGCGCGTCGAGTCCATGAAGTACGCGTAGACGCAAATGCCGCCGTACACCGCGATGCCGATGAGCACGCCGCGCTTCGCGCCGATGAACTTCGCGAGGTAGCCGAACGCGAAGGCGCAGGGGATGCCGATGAACTGCACCATGAGGATCGCGGTGATGAGGTCGCTGCGCGCGATCCCGTTCCGGTCGCCCCACTGCGCCGCCATCTTGATGATCGTCTGGATGCCGTCGTTGTAGATGGTGAACGCGACCATCATCAGGAACGCCTGCTTGTAGCCGCGCAGCTCGCGCAGCGTCTCGCCGAGCCGGGAGAAGGCGACGGCGAACGGGTTCGCGTCGGCGCGCTCGTCGGCCTCGATCGCGCGCGGCGGCTCGGGCACCTTCCGCAGCACCGGGATGGAGAAGAGCAGCCACCAGACACCGACGCTCACGAAGCTGATGCGCGTCGGCAGGCTCGCCTGCTCCGGCGTGAGTCCCGGTCCGCTCGGCAGCCCCACGAGCTGGGGCGCCTGGATGATGACGAGGTTGAGCGCGAGGAGCACACCGCCGCCCACGTAGCCGAGCGCATAGCCCGCCGTCGAGACGCGGTCCATCTCCTCCTCGGTCGCGATGTGCGGGAGGAGCGCTTCATAGAAGGCGGTGCTCCCCGTCGCGCCCGCGAGCGAGATGACGAGCAGGATGCAGGCGAACAGCACCTGACCTTGGCCGATGAGGAACATCGCCGAGGTCGATCCCACGCCGAGGATCATGAACCAGCCGAGGAACTTCTTCTTCGCGGCCTTGTAGTCGGCGACGGCGCCGAGGATGGGGGCGAGGATGGCGATCAGCACCGCGCCGATGGTCTGCGCGAAGCTGAACCACTGCGTCTTCTCGACGGGGGAGAGGTCCGCCGCGGCGTACTGGTTGAAGAAGATGGGGAAGACCGCCGCCATGATGACGGTCTGGTAGGCGGAGATCCCCCAGTCGTACATGGCCCACGCGCGGAGCTGCGGCGTGTGCAGGCCGAGGTTGTTGAGCAGGCTCTTCTTCCCGGACATCGCGGTGGGGCAGGGGGGACGGACCGCGGCGGGTCCGGGTCCGAGGGGCACCCGGACGCGGGGGAGAATGCGCCTCGGGGGCGTCCGGCGCAATATTGCAGCATGTCCGATCCGCTCATTCGCGGGCAACCGAGCTCTGCCACGCCACCGGCGGCCGCACCGCCGCTGTATGGTTTCGACGCGTTCTCGCCGCAGGAGATCAGCGAGCGCATCGAACGCGTCGGTGTCGTCAAGGCACGACTCCCGCTCCCGCGGATGCTCCTGCTCGCCGTGCTCGCCGGAGCGTTCATCGGCTTCGGGGCACTCGCCTTCACGCTGGTGCAGGCGGACGCGACGCTCGGATTCGCGGCGAAGCGCCTCCTCGGCGGCGCGGTGTTCTCGCTCGGACTCATCCTGGTCGTCGTGGCCGGTGCCGAACTCTTCACGGGCAACAACCTCCTCGTCATGGCCTGGGCCGACGGTCGGCTCTCCACCGGCGAGGTGCTCCGCAACTGGGCGGTCGTGCTCACCGGGAACGCGATCGGCGCCGTCTCGCTGGCCGTGCTCGTCGCCCTCTCCGGGCACCCGGCGTTGGGTGACGGGGCCGTCGCGGCGGCATACCTCCGGATCGCGGCGGCCAAGACCGCGCTCCCGTGGACGACGGCGTTCTTCAGCGGCGTGCTCTGCAACGCGCTGGTCTGCCTCGCCGTCTGGATGGCGTTCGCCGGTCGGAGTGTGCTCGACAAGGTGGCGGCGATCATCCTCCCGATCACCGTCTTCGTCGCGGCGGGGTTCGAGCACAGCATCGCCAACCTCTACCTGATACCGATGGGGATGCTGTTGCCGGTGCTCGACCCATCGCTCGAAGGGGCAGGGATCGGCCTGTCGCGACTCGTGGGCAGTCTGGTGCCGGTGATCCTCGGGAACATCGTCGGCGGGGCGGTGCTCGTCGCGGCGGTCTACCACCTCATCTATCGTCGGGGGCGCGCGGCATGAGTGCGGCCGGCGACCCGGCGGCGACGGCCGCGCCACCACGCATCCGACTCGGCGCGCAGGGCTGGAACTACCCGGCCTGGGTGGGCGGGTTCTACCCCGAGCGCACGCGCGCCGCCGACTACCTCGGCGTCTACGCCCGCGCGTTCGACACGGTCGAGGTCGACTCGACGTTCTACGCCGTGCCGGCCGCGAAGACGGTGCGTAGCTGGGCCGAGCGGACGCCGCCGGGCTTCACCTTCGCGCTCAAGATGCCCCAGGAGATCACGCACGAGCTGCGCTTCGTCGGCGCGCAGGAGGTCGCGCACCGGTTCTACGACGTGGCGCGCGAGCTGGGGCCCAAGCTCGGGCCGGTGCTGATCCAGTGCGGTCCCGATCTCGCGCCGTCGGAGCGCGACGCGCTCGAGGAGTTCCTCTTCACGCTGCCGCCGGACATCGCCTTCGCGATCGAGTTCCGGCAGAAGGGCTGGATCAACGAGGAGACGCACACGTTGCTCACGCAGCGGAACGTCGCGCTCGCGCTGGTCGATGCGCGGTGGATCCCGCGGCACTGGATGCTCAAGCTCGCCGAGCGCCCGACGGCGGGGCATGCCTACGTGCGGTGGATGGGTCCGGACCGGAGCATCACCGACTATTCGCGCGTGCTGGTGGATCGCACGGCGGAACTGGAGTCGTGGGCGGCGATCCTGCCGACGCTGGCGAAGTCGGTGAAGGTGTACGGGTACGTGAACAACCACTTCAGCGGGCACAGCCCGGCGAACATCCGGTGGCTGCAAGCGAAACTGGGCCAGGTCCCGAAGGACCCGGCCCAGTTGGCGGAGCAGTTGGGGTTGTTCTGAGGACTAGTTGATGCAGCCGCCGATGACCGATCCGGTGCCGCTGCCGCTCAACGGACCGTTCTGGGAGCAAGGGTTGGTGATGGTGAGGTTGCCGGGGGAGTCGATGACGAAGCCGGTGAAGTTGAGGATGTCGAGCATCGTCAGCGTGCTGTTGGCGCTCCCGGTCGACTTCCGGACGGTGCCGTTGTTCGTGATGACCGAGTTGGTCCCCGTCATCGTGAATGGGGTGGCGGCGTGCACGATATCGAACAGGCCACCGGTACGGATGTTGACCTGCGGGTAGTTCCCGGGGTTTGCCGGATCCTCCAGCAGCGAGAGGTTGGTCTCACCCCAGCGCCAGGTGCCCGCGACGTCGATATCCCATCCGCGGATACCGCCACCGGTGACCTCGAGCAGGCCGCCCGGTCGGATGAACAGCGTCCCCGTGCCGTTGGGATTGCCCGCGGCGATGGTGAAAGTACCGCTGATCGCCACGACGGCAGACCCCGAGAAGAACCCGCCCCCCTGATACGCACCACCGCCGATGTTCACGGTGTCAGCGCTGTTCAACTCGATGCGGCCACTGCCCGTGAGCAGCGAGTCGATGTTCACGGTTCCCGCGATCGTCACCGTGTCGGCGTTGATGGTGCGAACGGTGCCTTGGCCCGAGATGCTCGAGCCGGCCGCGAAGTCGTGATTGCCCGGGTTGGCATTCACGCCACCGCCCTGCAGGTGCAGCAGTGCCCCATTCCCGATCGTCACGGTCGATCCCGCGGACGCGCTGATGGTGCCGAGGTCGAGGAGCGTCGCCCCTGGGGCGATGGCGATCGATCCGCCGGAGAGGTGCGAGAGCCGATTGCGGAGGTCGAGCGTCCCGATCTGCACGTCGATCGTGCCGGTGTTCACGATCGGCCAATCGATGCGCACGGTGGCGGGTGACGAGGACTTCCGCAGCACGCCGGTGTTGGTGATCCGGATGCTGTCGGCACCTCCCGCCCCGGCGAAGAGCGTGGTGGCGCCCTGGAACTCGAGCACGCCGGTCGACAGCACCGAGAGGTCCGGCGCGCCGACGCCGATCATGCCGCTCGATCCGATGAGTGCCGTGCCTCCGACCGCGAAGGGCCGCGCATCGAGCACGGCCGTCTGCGAGGTGCCGATATTCGCGGTCCCGCCCGCCGCAAGCACCGTCGCCCCGGTGCCGCTCATCGTGCCGCCGTCCCAGGTCAGCTGACCACCGACGCTCACGCCCCCATCACCGGTGAGGAGCGCACCGGCGCCGAGATACACCGTGCTGCCGGGCCCGCTGAACGCCGCGGAGTCCACCTGCAGCGTCGCGCCGCTGTTGAGGTTCAGCGTCGGGGTGCCTCCCGAGAGCCCCATCGCGAGCCAGGACACCGTCGCGGTCTCGTTCAGATCGACCGTGGCCGCGCCGTTGATGACCACGCTGTCCGTCGCGATGGGGATGCGCCCGAGGCTCCAGTTGGCGGCATTGCTCCAGAGCGAGTTGCCTCCTGCCCCGGTCCATACTTCGCCCCCCGTCACCGGCCACCCGAGCAACTGCGCCCCGCCGACGAGCGTCACCAGTCCCGAAGTTCCGCCCGGCGTGGGGTTGGTGACCACGATCCGCAGCGTGTCATTGTCGAGCGGCGCGACGTCGGTGATCGTCATGAGCTGGTAGCCGTCCTGCGGCAGCTCGACGAAGACGGGGTTCACCAGCGGGACAGTGCCGCCGCTCCGCGAGACGACGAACTGGTCGGAGAAGACGCCGAGCGAGTCGAAGACGACGTCGCTCATCGCATCGACCGGGGCGCCGTCCGTGAGGGAGAGCAGGACGCGATCGAGCCTGATCCCCGTGAGGTTCGTCCCGTTCGCGCTGACGATGCGGCGGACGGCATCACCGCGCAGCTGCGCGATCGAGGCCATCTGGTCGCGGAGCTGTCCGACGATGCTGATGTCGGAGAGGAGGTCGACGCGTGAGGAAGGCGCCTGCGCGATCTCCATGTGCGCGAAGTGCGAGGCCGCGCCGTCGGTCCCCGGATTCAGGAACGAGACCGTCTGCACGCCCTCGGTCGTGAAGCGGGTGATGTGGTCGCCCGAGGCGTTGAAGGCGTTGGTCGCGCCGGTCTGGATGAGGTTGCGCCGCAGGAGCAGCACGCCATCGGTGAGCAGGCCCGTGGTGGCGCCGCCGCGGAAGTGCGCGTCGCCGCTCGCCTCGACCAACCCGCCGGGGGTCGTCATGACCAACGTGCCGCTGTTCTCCGTGATGAGACTGTCGAGCACGCGGAGATAGCGCCCGGCCACGTCGAGCTGGCCGGTGCCCTCGATGCGCAACTGCACGTCGGCGAGCAGCGAGTCGGAGAGCGTGGTGGTCCCGCTGCCGCTGATCACGACATCGCACGCCACGCGACCGGCGACCGTCGCCGCCGTCGTCGGCGCCATGATCAGCGCCGGGGTCCCGCTGCAGTTGATGCCGGGGCCGCCGTAGAGCGTCACGAGCCGCTCGGTGATCGTGAGCGGCACCGCCGCGAGTGTCACGGCCGCGACGGCCGACTCGTTGACGAGCGCGCGCAGCGTCGTCGGCGAGACGATGTCCGGTCCGTTCGTCGCGATCGCCTGGATCGTGACCGAGTCCGTGGCCGATGGCACCACGCCATCCAGCCAGTTGGCGGTGTTGTTCCAGTCGCTATCCGCGTTCCCGGTCCAGACGAACGGCGCCGCCGCCGGCCACCCGGTGACGGTCGCGCCGTTCAGCTCGGAGAGGAAGCCGAAGTGACCGCCGGGCACCGTGTTGGTGAGTGCGACGACGAGGAGTCCGTTCGCTGCGGCGTCCGAGTCGAAGGCCTCCAAGTAGAGGCCGGTGCTCGGCGGTCCGGTGAAGATGAGTCCATCGGCTGCGACCGTCCCCCCGGCGCGCTCGATACGGAACTGGCTCGCGGCGGGATCCTGGTTCGTGAAGACGATGCCGGAGATGGCGTCCACCGGCTGACCGTCGAGCAGCTCCCACCGGACGCCGTCGAAGGTGGCATCGACGATGTTGGCGCCGGCGGTATGGACGGCCGCGACGGCCGCGCCGGTGAAGGTACGGACGGCCCCAGTGCCGGAGCGCAGCTGTCCCGTCGCGAAGATGTCGGAGTTGGCCTGGACGGAGACGCCGCCTTCGGTCTGACCGAGCGCGAGGTGATGGAAGTGCGAAGTGCCCGGGCCGAAGCCAGGGACCGAGAATCCCGCTTGCTGGAGCACGTTGCCGAAGAACTCCGTCACATGCGTGCCGGACGCGGCGAACGACTCGGCGTCGCCGGTCTGGGTGAAGTTGCCACCGATCTCGAGCAGACCGGCCGTCAACAGGCCCGCCGTCGAACCGCCACCGAAGCTCGCGCCCTGCTGCAGGCTCACATGCGCGGAATCGTCCTGCATGCGGAGCGTGCCGCCGCCGAGCGTGGAGAAGAACCCGGAGACGCTCACGAAGTCGGCGCCGGCGTCGAGGATCGAGGTGCCCTCGACCTGGAGGTCGCCGACGCCACCGACGATCAGCGTGTCAGAGGCGGTGAGCGTGCCGTCGAGGATGCGGGTGACGCACCCGAGGAGGCCCGAGGCGTTCATCGGGGTCGAGGCGTTGGTGAAGACGAGCTGCACGACGCAGCTGATGCCCGATTGCGTCGGGACGACGAGGCGCTCGGTGATGATGAGCGTGCCGGCCGCCGAGATCGGCGCCTCGGTGCGCGCCGAGACGAGGGCGCGCAGGGTGGTGCCGTCGGGGATGACGGGGTTGTAGAGGAGCGCGCCGGGGATGAAGACGCTGTCGGTAGCCGTGGGGACGACGCCGCTCAGCCAGTTGCTCGGCGCGTTCCAGTCGCTCGTGGTGTTGTTGCCGGTCCAACGGAAGATCGCGACGTCCGGCCATCCGACGAGGCTCGCGGGGAGCACCGCTTCCGCGCGACCGTTGTGGAACTGCGGGGTGGCCGCGCCATTGATCACGACCGTCAGGTTGTCCGCGTTCGGGATATCGCTGTCGATGGCGTGGATGAACCGGCCGGCACCCGTCGGTGTGGTCGTGAAGACCGGGTCGTAGATCTCGACCGTTCCACCCGCTCGGGCGATCTCGAACTGCACGACGGTCGGATCGAAGTCGCTGAAGGTGAGCGTCTGCGAGAACAGGGCCGGCGCGGTCCCGTGCAGGCGCAGTCGCACGTTGCGGAACGTCATCGTCCCGTTCTGCGCGGTGCCGTTCACGGCCAGTTGGCGCGTGCCCCCCGTCCCGAGGACATCGGACTGCACGGTCGCGCCGCCATCGGCATTGAAGGCGGCCTCGCCGGCGACCTCGACGTCGGTCAGCAGGGTGTGCTGACTCCCGCCACTCGAGAACGCGAGCCGTCCGAAGCGCGACGTCCCGGGCGTGGCGAAGGACACCGTGCCGATGCTGTCGAGCGAGACGGTGAAGGTCGGCGCCGGCACGAAGCTCGTCGTCGACGACGTCGACAGCTGCGCGAAGTCGCCGCGGACGCTCATGCCCCCGGTGACGAGCGTATTGGTCGCGTCGGCACCATCGAAGAGCGCGTGACGGTACACGATGAACTGGTGTGTCTGGCCCTGGCTGAAGAGCTGCCCGCCGCCGGTCACGCGGAGGTCGCGCCCGATGCGGAGGTCCGCCGGCGTGCCGGCATCGTCGACGCGGAAGATGCCTCCCGCGACGAGGAGATCGGTGCCCACCGAGTCGATACCACCGGTGAGACCCGCGGTCACGTCGCCGAAGATCTGGACCACCTGGTACTGCGGCACCGCGAGCGCACCGACGCGGAACGGCATGATCTGGCCCGAGCCCGCGAAGATGGTGGTGTCGGGACGGAACGTTCCCGTGTCCGCGAGCACGCCGACGATGCGCACGGCGCGCGGCGCGATGAGGGTGCTGGTCGTACCGATGAGATCGCCGTTGAGCACGAGACGACCGGTGGCACCGACGATCGCGGCACCGTACGTCACGAGCGCATCGTTCGCCACGACACTCTCACCGTCGAGCCGGATGGGACGCCCGACGTCGAGCGAAGCGAACCGCACCGGTCCATTCGACGTGCCGACGTTCACCGTGTCCCCGACGCCCGGGATGAACCGCGTGGTGTGCGAGCCGCCGGCCTCGAACGCTTCCGGATTCAGTCCGGCGAGCAGTTCACCCCGTACCCGCAGCACACCGGCGGTGAGCTGCCCGGTGCTCGGTCCGCCGAAGAAGTGGGCGTTGATGACGGTGACGGAATCCGCCGCCGAGTTCATGGTGATCCGGGAGGCATCGAGGAGGTCGAGGTCACCGTCGACCGTGAGCGCCTGACCGTTCACCACGACGCGCGCCGATCCCTGCGCGGTGAGCCCGCCGAGCGCGATGCTCACCGGGCCGTCGAGTGTCACGGTGTTCGTCGCGACGGCACGCACCTGACAGTCGAACGCGCCACGGATGAATGCATCGGCGACGCCGGTGCCGACGTCGAGGAAGCCGCTGGCGCAGGCCACGCCCGGGCTGCCCGCGCCGACCACCACGCGCTCGCGCACCCCGAAGGTCACGCCGTTCACGGCGATCGCGGAGACGTGATCGTTCACCAGCGCGCGGATGGTCGTCGGCGCCGTGATGATCGGCGAGTTGGTCACCCCGGTCGGCGGGATGTACACCGAGTCGCTCGCGCCCGGCACCGCGTTCTGTGCCCAGTTCGCGGCGAGCGCCCAATCGCCGCTCGTCGCGCCGGTCCATTCGAACCCGCCGACCGTCCAGCCGGTGATCGTCGCCGGCGGCACCTCGAGGACGAAGCCGCCATGCGTGGCCGGCGTCGCGTTCGTCACATTCACGACGAGCGCGCCACCCGTCACGCCATCCGGGTCCTCGGCGCGCAGATAGACACCGGTCGTCGGCGTGGCGGAGAAGGTCGGCGAGGTGACGGTGACCGTGCCGCTCGAACGCTGCACGTCGAATGCGGCGACGGTGCTGCTGGTGTTGACGAACGTCACGTTGTCGATCGCGGTCACCGGCCCGCCGTCGACGAGCACCCACCGCACGTTGTCGAACGTCAGGCCGTTCACCGTCGCGCCCTGCGACGTGAAGGCCTGCCCGGTCGGCGAACTGAACCGGAGCGAGGACGCCGGTTCGGTGAGGAGCATCCCGGCCGCGACCGCGTCGGAGTTGAGCTGCACGGCGACGCCGACGCCATCCTGTCCGAGCCCGACGGCGGCGAAGTGCGACGTCCCCGCGCCGACGCCCGGGTCGGCGAAGTTCACGCTCTGTGCGATGGTGCCGCGGAACCAGGTCTGGTGCGAACCGCTCGCGGCGAAGGCGTCGACGGTCGTGGACTGCGTGAGGGCGCCGTGGAGTTCGAGGACGCCGGCCGTCAGCTGCCCCACCGTCGGCGCGCCGGCGAACAGCGCGTTGCCGAACACGAACACGCTGTCGAGCGCGTTCGCCATGCGCAGGCGACCGGTGCCGTTGAACACGAGGTCACCGTTCGCCGTGAAGGTCCGGCCGCCGATGTCGAGCGTGCCGGCGACGACCTCGGTCACGCCGCTGATCGTCAGCGGCTGGTCCAGCGTGATGTTCTGCATGAAGCGCACATCGCCGAGGATCTGCGAGGGCACCAGCGGATCGAGCCCGTCGAACTGCGTGTGCAGCACCTGCCAGCGATTGCCGGTCGCGTCGAAGAGGCTCCCGCCGAGTCGGATCGTCCCGGCGCCGCTGCCGACGACCGAGACCGACGCGCCGATCGTGACGTCGTCCGCGACGCGCGCACCGGTGGTGAACGAGACCGCGCTGGTCGCCTCCAGCGACAGCGCGTTGAGCTGGCTCAGGGCCGTGTCGCCGAACGCGAGCACGGGGTTCGTGCCCTGCAGCCGGGTGAGGTGGCCGCCCTCGGCGAACAGCGTGCGTCCCGCGCCGGTCTGGATCAGGTCCCCTGACACCTCGAGCACGCCGTTCGTCATCGTGCCCGGGACCGTGAGCCCGCCGAAGTCCGCGCCGCCGTTGAGGGCGAGCGTGTCGGTGGCCTCGAGCATGAACACGCGTCCATTGCCGCGCGTCCGGAGGGCGATGCCCGCGCCGGTGCCGACCGCGGCCGCGCCGACCACGTCGAGCGTGGCGGTCGGTCCGTCGACGAGGATCGTCGCCGGATGGGGACCGGTGATCGTGTGCTGACCGACGACGACCGTCGGGATCACCTCGGAGATGATGAGCGGCGCGCCGCTGCCCCACGCCACGAGCGTGTCCACCTGGAAGTTCGCGCTGCGCGTGAGCGCCGTCTGCCAGCCGACATGCCCGGCGATGACGACATCCGCCGTGAGGACCGGGGTCCCCGTGATGAGCAGTCGACGTGACGGGGCGACGAGCGAGTCGCCGGTGACCTGCATCCCGCCGATCGCCTTCACGTCGCTCGCGAGCTCGAGCGCGCCCGCGCCCGCGCCGCGCGGCGCGTTGAGCACGCCGATGCAGGAGGTGGTGCAGGTCGTCGAAGGGGTCAGGTCGGGGTTGGCGAGCGTGAGCACCTGGCGGCTCGTCCCATCCAGGATGAGCGTATGGCCCACACCCGGGCTGAACGCCGCCGGGTCGCCGCCGGCCTGCGTGAAGTCACCACGCACGGTGAGCGTGCCGGCGGTGAGCAGGCCGGCGGTCGAGCCGCCGGCGAAGACGGCGTCGCCCTGCACGGTGAGCGCACCGCTCGAGGTCATGGCGATCCGTCCCGTCCCTGCCGTGGCGAGCAGTCCGCCGATGGTGGCGGTGTGCACGCCGATATCGAGCGTTCCCCCGTTGACGGCGACGTCGCCGCCGACGGCGAGGTTCCCGTTCACCGCGTATGCGCCCGAGGAGACGTAGAGCCGCGGCATGGCGCCGCGGACCGTGCCCGTCACGCCGATCAGGGTGAATGCGCCGATCGAGTCGCTCAGCACCGTGGCGGCGGGATCGATGTCGAGCGAGCCGACGACGAAGAGCGGGAAGGTATCGAGTTGCAGCGTCGCGCCGGCCTCGAGGCGCAACCGGCCGACGGTGCCGGCGACATCGAGCGCCGGGAAGCTGCCGACGTTCCCGATGCGCACGGAGTCGCTCCCCGTCGGTACCACGCCGCCGCTCCAGTTCCCCCCAACGCTCCAGTTGCTGTTGACGGCGCCCGTCCAGACGATATTGGCGTCGGTCACCGTCGCCGTCGCCGTGAAGGGCACGGTGAAGCCCGACGCGCTCGCCTCTGCGTCCTGCCCCCCGATGCTCGACCCGAGCGTCCAGCTCGCCCGGGCGATGCCGTCCACTCCGCTCACACTCGTTGCAGGCGCAAGCGCACCGCCGCCGCTGATGATGTTCCAGGTCACGGTCACGCCGGCGATCGGATTGCCGAAGGCATCGGCGACGCGCACGGCGAGCGAGTCGGCGAGCGGCTGGGTCGCCGGACCGCTCTGCGCGTCACCGCCCACGGCGACCAGTTGGCCGATCGGACCCGCATCGACGAGGAACGGCGCGGTGATGGCGCTGTCGAGCCCCGCCGCGCGGAACCGCAGCCGGTACTGGCCCGCGCGGTCGAGCGTGAGGTCGCCGAAGGTCGCGCTGCCGCTGATCGCCGCGATCGCCTGCGTGCCGCCCAACGACCACCCGAGCGCCGGACCGCTGTCGACGACCACGTCGATCGTCCCGGTGAAGCCCGCGACGAGGTTCCCGAGCTCGTCCTGTGCGAAGACGGTCACGGGCGGGATCGCCGCGTTGGACGTGGTCGCACCCGGCTGCTGCGCGATCGCGAGGCGCACGGCGGCGTCGGCGGTCGCGGTCGCGGTGAAGCTGAAGCCCGAGCCCGTCAGGCCCACGGACGTGACAATGACCTGGACCGGGCCGACGGTCGCCGGCATGATCGGCGTGAAGCTCGCGATGCCCACGCTGTCAGTCGCGAACGCCGATACGCCGAGCGTATCCACGCCGCGCACCGTCGTGTAGGTCACGCCGATGCCCGGGATCCCGTTCGCCTCGGTGTCCGTCACGAGCGCGCGCAACGGGAGCGCGAGCGGCGTGCCCACGATCGCCGACTGGCCGTCCCCGGATCCCGGGAGAGCCGGTTCGACGAACGCCGCCGGACCCGCGAGCACGGCGAAGAGGTTCGTGAACCCTTCCGCGCCGCTCGGGAGGTTGGCGCGCAGGACGTAATCGCCCGCCGCCGAGAGGTTGACGCCGGTGAAGGTCGCGATGCCCGCGACGGCCGTGACGGTCACCGAGTCCGGCGCCGGGCCCTGCGGGCTCGTGCTGATGCGACCGAAGACCGGGCCGTTGTACGACGTCACGATGTTGCCCGCTGCGTCGTGGATCTCGAAGAGCACGTCGGGGAGGTTCACGCCGGCCGTCTGCTGGCCGATCGTCCCGACGAGGACGAGCGCCGCCGGTGCGCCCGGCGTGGCGGTGGCGGAGATGACGGTCGTGATCGCCGGCGTGGCGGTCACGAAGGCGTTCACCGCGACGCTCCCCACGGCGGTCCCGAGCGTCCACTGGGTGCGGAACACGCCCGTCGCGTCGGTATTGCCGCTCACCGGCGAGACGGTGCCGCCGCCGACGGAGACGTTGGTTGACACGTTCACGCCGGCCACCGGATTGCCCAGGGCGTCGGTGACGCGGAACGCGAGCGAGTCGGCGAGCACCGAGAGGGTCGCGCCGGTCTGCCCGGTGCCGGCCACGCCGGTGATCGCGGCCGCGGCGCCTGCCTCGATATCGAAGATCTCGCTCGTCGCGCCGCTGAGTCCGGTGGCCGCGGCTGAGAGCGTGTAGCCGGCGGCCGCGAGATCGACCGTGAGGCCGGTGAAGGTGGCGATGCCGCCCACCGCATTCACCGTCGTCACGCCGCCGAGGACCGCCAGCGGATTGCCGCCGCCGAGGGTGACCGTGATCCCGCCGCTGAAGGTCGTGTTGAGGTTCCCGAGCGCGTCGTGCGCTTCGATCGTCCAGCCGGGCGTGAGGGCGACCCCGGAGGTGCCGGTCGACGTCTGCTGCGTGAACACCAGCTGCGCCGCCACGCCGGTGGTCACGGTGGTCGCGAAGGACGCGGGCGAGCCGACGAGGCCCGCGACGGTGCCCGTCACGACTGCGGTGCCCGGCGCCGTGCCCGTCGTGTACGACGTGCTCGCGAGACCCGCGGCGTCAGTGACCGACGACGGGACGCTGAGCGCGCCACCGCCGACCGAGATCGCCCAGTTCACCGTGACGCCGGCGACGGGATTCGTGAACGCGTCGGTCACGCTGACGACGAACGGCTGCGCGACCGGTGTCGCGACCGCCGCCGTCTGTCCGCCACCCGAAGCGAGCGTGAGCGTCGCCGCGGCGGCCGGCGTGATGGAGAACGCGGCGCTGGACGCACTCGTCAGCCCGACCGACGTCGCCGAGAGGATCCAGCTCGGCGCGACGAGGTCGACCGTGAGGTTCGCGAAGTTCGCGACACCGCCGACGGCGTTCACCGTCGTGGTGCCGCCGAGCGTCGCCGCCACGGGACCGTTCGTGAGCGCGACCGTGACCGGACCGGTGAAGCTGGTCACGAGGTTGCCCGCGCCATCACGCGCCTCGACCGTCCAGCCGGGTGTGAGCGCCGCACCGGCAGTGCCGGTGCTCGTGGAGCCGGTGAACGCCAGCTGCGACGCCGCGCCCGGGAGCGCGCTCGCCGCGAAGGCCAGCGGAGAGCCCGTGAGCCCGGTCGCCGTCGCGGTCACCGTCACCGCGCCCGCCACGCTCGGCAGCGTCAACGTGACGTTCGCGAGGCCGCTCACATCCGTGACGCTCGTCGGAACGCTCAGGGCGCCGCCACCCGAGAGGATGGCCCACGAGACGGTGACCCCTTCGACGGGATTGGTGAAGGCGTCGGTCACCCGCACGACGAAGGGCGTCGGGAGCGCGGTGCTCACCGTGGCGGCCTGCGCATCGCCGGACACGAGGGCGATCTCCGCGGCCGCCGCCGCGCTGACGGCGAGCTCGGCGCTCGTCGCGGTCGCGAGGCCCGGGCTCGTGGCGTCGAACGTCATCCCCGCGCCGGCTTGCTGGATGCTGAGGTCCGAGAAGGTCGCGATGCCGCCGACGGCGTTGACGGTCAGGGTGCCGAACAGCGGCGCCCCGCCGGCGCCGTTGAGCGCGATCGTGACCGGGCCGGTGAAGAGCGGCGTGCGCACGCCACCCGCGTCACGCACCTCCACGGTCACCGGGGCGAGCGTCGCGCCGGCGGTGCCCGTGCCCGGCGACGAGGTGAAGGCGAGCTGCGTCGGCGCCGGCGCGGTGCCCGTCGCCGTCGTCGCGAGCGTCGCATTGTTCGTCGAGAGCGTCGCCGTCACCGACTGCGTGCCGACCAGCGCGCCGAGCGTCCAGGAGAACTGCACGAGGCCGCTCGCGTCCGACGTGTCGGCGCTCGCGAGCAGCGTGCCCGCACCGGTGGTCACCGCGAACGTGACAGGCACGCCGGCCACCGGCACCGAGTCCGCCGCCGTGACGCGCAGGACGACGGGCGCGCCGAGGAGCGTGTTGATCGTCGCCGACTGAGCGGCACCGCTCACCGGGAGCAGGCGCGTCGCGGGCAGCGCGACCGAGAAGGTCGAGGTGTCGGCGACGAGGTTGGGCGTGGTCGCGACGATGAGCGCGTTCCCGCGCACCGCGCGCCAGGTGACGAGCCCGGTGCCGGCACCGGTGATCACCGCGCGCGTGGTATCGGGACTGAAGAACAGCACCGGCGTCCCCGTCATCGCATTGCCTTGGGCGTCCCGCACGACGGCCGTGAACTGCGTGGTCGTGCCGGAGACGACCGAGCCGGTCGCGGGAGTGAGGGTCACGGTCGCGGGCACGATGCCGCCCGGGGGCACCCAGCTCACCGGGATCGACACCGTCTGCGTCGACCCTGCGCCGCCCGAGGGGCGCGCCGTCACGGCGAGCGGTCCGCCGCGGAAGACCGTGTCACCCGCCGCGTTGATGTACGAGAGCACGAGGCCGAGCGAGAGCCCGGAGTCCGGCGCCGTGACCGGCAGCGGGACGTCGATCGCGAGGGCGACGGAGTCCGCGCCGGCCGGGAAGTCGATCGTGGTGTCCTTCGTCACCGTGCCGTCGATGCGGCGCAGCGTGATCCGCACGCGCGAGAACGGCACGACATCGCTGATCGCGTCCGCGCCGGGGATCACCGGGAACGACGGCTCGAGCGCGAGCGCGGCGATGCGGTTCCGTCCGTAGCCGATCCCGTTCTCCGGCCCCGTGACCTCGCGGCCGCAGGAGAGGAGGCAGAGGCCGAGGATGCCGGCGAGGATTGCGACGTGGCGACGGGAGCGGATCACGGCCGTTTCGGGCTGGGGTGGGAGCAAGCGCTCTAATGTATTCCGCGAGATTTGTGCCGGTAAGGAACGACGCAACGCGCCGCCCGGTGACCGAGGTCACCGGGCGGCGCGACAGATCGCCATCCCCCCACGGTGGGGGCTCGTTCTCCGCGCGTACTCGGTCCGCCGCGGGGTCAGTCCCGCGCTCAGCCCCGCGGCTTCGCCGGGAAGGCGAGCCGCACGCCGCCGCGCGCGCCACACCGCGCCCGACTCGTGTCGGCGACGACGTAGGTGCCGTCGCGGCACTGGAACGTCGCGTTGGCCGGCGGTGGCTCGGCGGGGATCACCACCCGGGCCCGATTCTCCATGACGGCATCCGGCGGAACCGCGTCCTGCGCGCGCGTCGGCGGTTCGGGCACCGCAGCGGCCGCCGGACGCACGGTGCGCTCGGGGACACGGCGCAACGGGAACCGGACGAGGAGCCCGCCCTTCGCGGCGCAGGCGCCATCGTCAGTCGGCCCGACGAGGTAGGAGCCGTCGCGACAGCGCAGCGTGGCGCCGCCCGGTCCCGTGCCCGTGACGCGATCCGGCGCGCGCGCGCTGACGTTCACGCCCGTCTCCGCCCGGGAGTTCGCGGGATTCGGTGCGCCTTGGGCTGCGCCCGCGGTCTGCGCACGGAGTGGGACGCCGAGCGCGAGCAGCACGGCGGTCGAGCCGATCCGGAACATCGCGTTGCAGTGGAGCATGCGTCAGTTCCCCGACGTGTTGATGATGAATCGCGCGCGCGCGGCCGTGAACCCCGGTGCGCTCACCGTGAGGTCCCCGATGCCCGAGCCGGTCGCCCGCACCCAGAACCGGATCAGCCCGGTCCCGATCGGGAGTTCGAGTGTCGAGATCGGCCCCGCTCCCAGCTCCGGCGATATCTGCATGTTCGCGCTCGTCGTGAAGCTGATCGTGATCGGCGCGTCCGCGACGGTGCCGCCGTAGCCACGGATCGTGGTCAGGTCCATCGAGACGAGCGTCGAATCGCCGTTCGCCATCGTGACCGGCAGCGACGAGAGACGGAGGATGCCGTCGGTGATGGTGACGAGCGCGGTGTCGGGGGCGAAGCCCGGCGCCGAGACGACGAGCGTGTCGATCCCGGGGGTGAGCCCCGTGATGCTGATGTCCCGCGACGAGCTGAACGCGGGCACCTCGAGGCTGTCATCCTCCAGACGGAAGCGTCCTCCGACCGAGCGGACCTGGATGTATCGCGGAACGAGATCACCGAATCCAACGTCGACGTACACCTCGGTGCTGGTCAGGTTCGTCGACGCGGCGAGCGAGTGCAGGTTGAGCAGGAGTCGCGCCGGCCGCACCTGCACATCGACGTAGCCGGGCAGGTACTGCCGGAAATCGGTGGTCCGCGCGTCCTCGATGGAGATCGTGCCGGATCCCACGCGCGCCCCGGTGATCGGCCCGAGCACGTCGTACACGCCGCTCTCCCCGATCTGGAGCGTGACGCTGGAATCGGCGCCGATGGTGAACATCGTCGTGTCGCGGCTCCGGACGATGAGCGGGACCGGTTCGAGCGTCTCGCGCGAGGTGTAGTCGCGCGCACTCGTGACGTATGCGGTCGCGGTGCGTGACCGTCCGTCGGTGACATCGCTCACGTAGCTGGAGATCGCGCCGCGCGAGACGCCGACATCGATGAGCAGGTCCAGATAGCCGATCGCCGAGGCGATGATCTGCGTGCCGCCGACGCTGTCACCCGACGTGACCCGGAAGTACGCATAGTTGGACCCGGGCTCGATGACCACCGAATCCTCGACCGTCTGCGCGACGCCCGGCGCGGAGCTCGAGAAGCGCACCCAGAGCGAGTCGGGGTCGTTGAACGGCCGATACACATAGAGTTCTCCCGCCTGGGTACGCTGGCGCATCCCGAGATCGACCGTCGTCTGGCCGGTGCTCAGGCTGCGCGGGTATGCGTCGATCGCGATGGAGTCGCTCGCGAAGAGGCCCGACGGGTCGGTGATCCGCAGCCAGCCCCGACCCGGGCGACGGAACCGGATCAGCGCGCGCTGGAACGCGCTGCCGTTGCCGTCGGGTGCGAGCCGGATGGTGTCGGCGAGCACCGCCACGAGCGACGTGTCAGCGGCGGCGAGCAGCAGGGTCGCCGTGTCGGACGGGGCCATCGAGTTGAACCCGCCGATGCGGTCGAGCAGTGCCCCGACCTCGGCCTCGTCCCCGACGAGCCCGCTCGAGACGACCGCCGGTCGGGCGCGCGAAGGCTGCACCACGACCAGGACCGTCGTCGATGCATGGCCGGCGGCGGCGACGGTGACGGTGTCGGTCCCGAGGGTCGCGCCGGCCGAGACGATCACGGAGCGGAAGAGGATGTTCGCCGGGAAGGTGTCGTTCACCGCGCCCACGGTGACGCCGGCAGGTCCTTGCGCGCTGATCGTCACCGGCAGCGGAGTACCGGGCAACGAACGACGGAAGTAGCCGAACGCCGACTGGAGTCCGCGACCGACCGTGATCGATCCGACGCTCGCCACGAGCCGAAACGGACGGAGCGTGAAGAGGCCGGAGGTGTCCGGGAGGTGTCCGGGCGCCTCGATCACGACGCGTGCGGTGCCGGGGCCGATCAGCCGCAGCTGTCCGGCGAAGTTGAACGTCGCCCCGGGGTTGAACGCGACCGTCGAATCGACGACCTCCAGAACGCTCGGGTCGGTCGAACGGAGGATCATCCGCACCGTGTCGGCCACGGGACGGATCGTGCCGACGTCGTCGGTCTCGTAGACGAGCGTGCCGAAGACCGCGCTGTCCGCATCGAAGGTGCCCCCGCTCGCGACGCCGCCGCCGAACTGGAGGCGCGGGGGCACGACGGTGAAGACCTGGCTGACGGTGTCGAACGCCGCGCCCGCGAAGGTGAGCGTGACGACACCCGGGGCGCGACCGACGAGGCGCGGCGACGGGAAGTAGTAGCCGGACAGCGCGTCGAGGACCGGGTCGAGGACGGTGACGATCGACGTGTCGCTGGACGTCACCTCGATCTGGCGTCGGGTGAGACCGTCGTCGGCTCCGCTCCCCGAGAACGTCAGATTCGCCGTCTCATGGACCTGGCCTGCTCCGACGCGCCAGTTCGCATCATAGACCGAGAGCACCGGCGTCGATACGGTCACGGGGATGGAGTCCATCGCCAGCCCCGGCGCGCTGACGCGCAGCCAGGCCGTGCCGGCCGCGCGGCCGCGCAGCTGCACTTCGCCGTAGGTCTCGCGCTCGGCGATGGGGCGCGTGAGCTCGATCTGCAGCACGGAAGTGTCGCTGCTCGTGGCGACGAGGTCGAGCGGGGTCACCCGCTCGAGATACGCCTGATAGCCACCCAGCGTGTCGGCCGCGTTGGTCACCGATGCGGTGTAGTGCTCGCCCCCGTTGAGGAAGATCGATCGGGCGCTGGTCCACGCGACACCCGGCACCACGGTGACCGGGACGGAGTCTTGCGCGAGGCCCGCGACGTCGACGACGATCCAGGTGGTCCCGACCCCGACGCCCCGAACGGGCGTGAGGCCGAGGTACGTGTTGTGCGGCGCAAGGGCGCGCAAGGTGTCGACGCGCGCCACAAGGGTGTCGCGACTGACGTAGCGGAAGGCGAGCTCTCGAGTCATCGGGCGCGAGAGATAGCTGTCGAGATACGACTGGAAGCCCGGTGCGAGCGGCAGGCCGAAGAGGAGGTTGCCGGTCAGCGTCACGTCCGGTGCCTCGATGGTGAGCTCGATGTTCGACGGCGCGAAGTTCGGCGCCGACACGCTGACCGTCGCGGTCCCTAGCCCCACCGGGATGACGGTGACGTTCGCGGCCGTCTCGCCTTCGGGGATCGTCACGAACGCGGTGTCGGCCGGCGGCGCGAGCAGGATCGACCCGGTGGCACCGGCGCCGGGCATGAGGTCGTCGGAGCAGTAGTAGTTGTCACAGCGTTCCGACGGCGCGCCGCGACCCGACGACGGGGCCACGAGCAGCACCGAGGGATCCGACGAGACGACGATCGCGGTGATTCCGCCGACCGGGGCCGGCGCTCCGAGATGGATCGTCTTGCGCAGCGTGTCGCCCGCGACGTAGCCGCCGACGTTGTTCCCCGATATCCGCACCTCGGCGGCCGCGACCGTCACGTTGACGGTGTCGCTGCCGGCGCTCGAGGTGATGATCGCCTGCGTGCTACCGACCCCTCGGCCGGTCAGTACCGGTGTCCGCAGGGTCGCGCCCGCCGCGAACGTGACGGACGTCGAGTCCCACGCCGCGATGCTGGTGTCGAGCATGGTGAGCGATGCGACGACCGGCGCACCCGCGGCCGGCACGATGAAGACGGGGACGCTGCGCCTGCCGAGCAGCGTCGTCGACACCCCCTCCACCCCCGCGAAGAGCGCGGGCTCACCCTGCCCGACGAAGACCGACGCGTTGATGAGCGCCGGCGTGAGGGCGTTCACCGTGGCCGAGACCTGCTGTGCCCCCGCGGCCCCGATCGTCCACTGCGTCGCGGCATCGCCCGCCGCGTTGGTCGTGGTGTTCGCTGGCACGACGCTGCCGCCGCCGGTCACGACCGCCCAGGCGACGGAGATGCCCGCCATCGGTTCGCCGAAGACGTTCGTCACGCGCACCCGCACCGAGTCCGGGAGCGCGGTGGAGGCCGGCGCCGTCTGGCCCGCGCCCCCGACCACGGTGACGAAGCGCGGCGGTGCTGCGGCAACGTTGAACGCCGCGCTCAGCACCGGCGGCACGCTCGCGACCGTCGCGCGGACCCGATACGCGGTCCCGGCCCGATCCACCGTGAGGAAGGGGAAGGTCGCGACACCGTTCACCGCCGACCGCACGATGGTGCCGATCAGCTGTGCGCCCGCCGTGCCACCCGTGAGGTCGAGCGTCACCGTTCCGTTGAAGTTCGCGACGGTGTCCGCCGTCGCATCGCGCACCACCACCACGAGCGGCGGCAGGCTGTCACCGGCGGTGATGTTCGTCGGCGTCGTCTCGAGGGTCAGCGCCGTCGGCGCCGAGGAGAGCTGCGTCCCCGACGTCGTCACGCTGATGCTCGTGCCGACGACCGTGGCCGTCAGGTTCCCGACGCCGGCGGAGTCACCGGCGGTCCAGGTCGCCTCGGCGAGACCGGACGCGTCGGTCGTGTCGACCGCCGGCGCGGCGGAGCCCTGGCCGCGCGTGACCGCGAACGCGACGGGCACGCCGGCGACCGGCTGACCGTCCACCGCGTTGACACGGACACGGACGGGAAGTGCGAACGCATCGCCCTGCCGCACCGACTGGCCGCCACCGCTCTGGAGGAGGATCGCGCTCGCGGTGGGCGTGATGGTCACCGGCGCCGAGTCGGCCTGTCCGGTGAGGGTCTGGGCGATGATCGTCGCCGAGCCGCGCGCCCCGGAGAGGGTGGCAACGCCGGTGCGGAGGTCCACGCGTACGATCGCTGAGTCGGTCGACGTGAATGCGACGGGGACCTGCGACATGGTGTTGTCGCTGGAGTCGATCACGACCGCGGTGAACGTCACCTGCTGGCCGATCGTCCCGGTGAAGCCGATGGGCGAGATCTCGATCGACGCGGCGTCGGCGCCGCGGCCGGTGTAGGTCACCGGGATCTCGGGCGGCGGCGCGGGGCGGCTCGTCGCCTGCGCGAGGACCCGCGCGGGGCCGCCGGTGAAGACGGTGTCGCCGCTGGCATCGATGTACTTGAGGGTGGCCTGCATCGGCTCACCCTCGCTCGTCGCCGCCTGCCCGAGCGTGACGCTCACGGCGAGGCGGATGCTCGTCGAGTCGGGGGGGAAGTCGATGACGCGATCGACCGCCGTGTCACCGTTGCTGCGCACCAGCACGATGCGGACCCGCTCGAAGTCGACGACCTCGCCGATGCTCATCGTGCGGCCGGTGCCACCCAACCGCACCGTGCTGAAGACGGGATTCAGCTGCACTTCGGCGAGGCGACCCGCGCCGGCGGGACCGGTCACCTCTCGGCCGCAACTCAGGAGACTCGAGAAGGCGAGGAGCGCGGCCAGTGCTGCCGAGCGGCGGTGCATGGGAGCGGACATGGGAACGGGCTGACGGGTGACGGGGGGGCGGCGCCGCGCGTCGAGCCGCCCCGTACGATGCTCCGGCGCTACAATACGTGCAATCTGGGTCGCCGACGCGTGTCGCGTCCGTGACCCGCCACACACCCGCCCGGCCCCGTGCGTCCCAAAGCCCTGCTCGGCCTGCTGATCCCGCTCGCCTGCGCCGCCCTCTTCGTGCGGCTCGGGCTCTGGCAAGTTTCGCGACACCGCGAGCGCGCCGCCTACAACGCGCGCGTCGAGGCGCGTCTTGCCGCGATGCCTGTCCCCTTCGGCGCGCTCCCGGCCGACTCGGCGCTCGTGCGCGGACAACGGGTCCGTCTCGCCGGGCGATTCCGGTACGACCTCGAGCAGGTCCACGCCGGGCGCGTGAACGACGGCTCGCCGGGCGTCCATCTCCTCACCCCGATCGAGCGTGAAGGTACCGACACGCTCGTCGTCGTCACCCGCGGGTGGGTCTACTCGCCGGACGCCGCCGAGGTGGACCTGTCGCGCTGGCGCGAGGCGGACACCGTCTCGCTCGCCGGCTATGCCGTGCCGATCCCGGCGGATGGGCCCCCGGCGCCCGTGGACGCCGCGAAGCCGATGCGACTCCTCACCGTCGAGGCCCTGCAGCGGCGGCTCGGGCGACCCGTCGCCGCGGCCGTCGTGGTGATGACGTCCGACTCCGCCGCGCGCGTCGATTCGGTGCCGCGCCGTCTCGGACCGCCGCTGCTCGTGCCCGGGAACCACAAGTCGTACGCCATCCAGTGGTTCGCATTCGCGCTCGTCGCCGTGATCGGCGGGAGCCTCCTCTTCCGGCGCTCGGTTGTGACCGCCCGGACCGGTGCTTAGGTATTGAGGACGCTGCGGGAAGCCCTGCGACCCGCCACCGCTGGACCTACAATTCGAGGAGGCCACTCATGGCCGACCACCCGAGCACGGCTCCTGCCTCAGTGCAGGAGGCGCGCGACGTCGCGGAGGACGCGCGCGAGAGCGCGTGGGAGCACCCGAGCTTCGTGAAGGAGCTCTTCCTGGGGCGATTCCGCTTCGACCTGATCCACCCGCATCCCCCTGAGGATGCCGCCGCGATGGCCGCGGCCGAGCCGTTCCTCGCCCGGCTCAAGGCGTTCCTCGAACGCTACGACGCGGACCTCGTGGACCGCACCGGCGAGATCCCCGAGGCGTACGTGCAGGAGCTGCGCGAGATGGGCGCCTTCGGCATGAAGATCCCCGTCGAGTACGGCGGGCTCGGCCTCTCGCAGATGGCCTACGTGAAGGCGATGGAACTCGTCACGAGCAAGTGCGGGTCGCTCTGCGCCCTGCTCTCCGCGAGCCAGTCGATCGGCGTGCCGCAACCGCTGAAGCTCTTCGGTACCGAGGCGCAGAAGCAGGAGTTCTTCCCGCGGATCGCGAAGGGCGGCATCACGGCGTTCGCCCTCACCGAGGTGCACGCCGGGTCCGATCCGGCGAACATGACGACGAGCGCGGTGCCGTCGGCGGATGGCGAACACTGGACGATCACCGGTGAGAAGCTCTGGTGCACGAACGGGACGCGCGCCGACCTGTTCGTGGTGATGGCGCGCACGCCGGACCGCATGATCAACGGCAAGCTGCGGAAGAAGCAGATCACCGCCTTCATCGTCGATGCGGCGACGCCCGGGATCACCATCAAGCACCGCTGCCGTTTCATGGGGCTCAAGGCGATCGAGAACGGATGGATCTCGTTCGAGAACGTACGGGTGCCGTCGCGGAACATCCTGTGGGGCGAGGGGAAGGGGCTCAAGCTCGCGCTCGTCACGCTCAACACGGGGCGCCTCACGATCCCCGCCTCCGTGGCCGGCGCGACGAAGGGGATGCTGCGCGGGGTGCGACAGTGGGCGGCCGAGCGCGTGCAGTGGGGACAGCCGATCGCCAAGCACGACGCGATCGCGCAGAAGATCGCCCGGCTCGCGGCGAGCACGTTCGCGATGGAGTCGGTCGCGTACCTGAGCACCGCGCTCTACGAGCGGGGCGGCACCGACATCCGGCTCGAGGCGGCGATCGCGAAGATGTTCAACACCGAGCTCGCCTGGCGCTCGGTCGACGACGCGCTGCAGATCCGCGGCGGGCGCGGTTACGAGACCGCCGACTCGCTGCGCGCGCGCGGCGAGACGCCGCTGCCGATCGAGCGCGCGATGCGCGACAGCCGCATCAACCTGATCTTCGAGGGCTCGAGCGAGATCATGCGGCTCTTCATCGCGCGCGAGGCGGTGGACCAGCACTTCTCGATCGCCTTCCCGATCGTCGACCCGAAGTCGTCGTTGGGGACGCGCGTGCGGCATCTCCTCAAGGCCGCGCCCTTCTACCTCACCTGGTATCCGGCGACGTGGATCGCGTCGATGCGCTCGTACGCGGGGTTCGGGCGGCTGGAGGGCCACGTCGAGTACCTCGACCGCGCGACGCGGCGCCTGGGGCGCGCGATCTTCCACGCGATGGTGCGCTTCGGGCCCGCGCTCGAGAAGCGGCAGATGGTGCTCTTCCGCGCCGTGGACATCGGCGCGGAGCTCTACGCGATGGCGGCGTCCATCAGCCGTGCGAGGATGCTGGCCGAACAGGGCAATGCCGAGGCGATGGAACTCGCTGACGTGTTCTGCCGCGAGTCACGCGACCGGGTGGAGGCGAGCTTCCGCGCGCTGCACGGTCGGCATGACGGGGCGCTCTTCGGTCTGGCGCAGCGGGTCGTGCGCGGGGATCACGCGTGGATCGAGTCGGGGATCGTCGACGGGGAACCCGCGGTCGGCGCGATGGAGGTCCCGGTCGCGCCGGAGCGGCCGGTCGCGGATGCAGGACTCAGGCAACCCGCTCACGCTTGAACTGCAGCACGACCACCGCGGACACCACGAGCGCGCCCCCCACGAGCGTCGGCACGGTGAGCGACTGCGACAGCACGAGCACGCCGAGCAGGGCGGTGAGGAACGGCTCCACCGTCGAGACGATCGCAGTGCGCACCGGTCCGAGCCGCACGAGTCCCATGGTGAAGAGGACCCCTGGCAGGACGGTCGAGAACACCGCGAGCGCGCCGATGGTCAGCCAGGCCTCCGGCGTGAGCCGGTAGGTGAACGACTGCTGCGCGACGCTCATCACGAGGAACGCCAGTGCCGCGCCGATCTTCCCGTACGCGCTCGTGGGCGGTACGGGATGATCGGCCTGCAGGTGGCGCATCACCGGGATGTAGATGCCGTAGACGATCGCCGCCCCGAGGGCGAGCGCGACGCCGCGCCAGTCGATGGTGCCGGCCCCCGGCATGCCGACCATCACGCCGATGCCGCCGAACGAGAGCACCAGCGCGAGCGCGCGGCGGCGGTCGAGCCGTTCGGCGCCGCGCACCGTCTGCGTCAGGGCGACCCACGCGGGATACGTATAGAAGAGGAAGGCGAGCGTCGCGACCGGGATGTAGGCGAGGGCCGAGAGCGCGAGGTAGATGAGCAGCGCCTGCCCGAAGCCGCCGATGGCGACGAACTTCAGCATCTCGTTCGGCGGGATGCGCGGATATCGGCGCGCGCCGACGAACGTGGTGAGCACCGCCGCGGCGATCACGAAGCGCCACGCCAGCACCGTCGCGAGCGTGAGGCCGGTGGCGATCGCCTTGGTCGTGAAGATGCTGACGGCGGCGAAGCCGGCAGCCGCCACGAGGGTATAGGCCGTGCCGGCGGAGAGCTGGCCGGCATCGGGGCGCGGGGTCGCGGTGCTCATCACTCGGGGGGAGGGGCGTCGGGGATCGCGGGATGTGGCGTGCGCTGCAGCAGCAGGATGGCGATGACGATCACGAATCCGCCGAGCAGCGTGGAGCGCGTGAGCGGCTGCGCGAGCACGAGGGCCGCGAGGAGCGCCGTCCAGAACGGTTCCACGGTGGAAAGTATCGCCGTGCGCACCGCGCCGAGGGCGGCGAGCCCGCGCAGGAACGTGATGAAGGCCACGACGGTCGAGACCACCGACGCGCCGATCGCGATCCCCCACATCGCCGGTGACATGCCCGTGACGAGGTCACCACGGGCGAGTGACCAGCCGGTGAAGACGATCGCCGCGCCGCTGATCACCCAGGCCGACGCGACCGCCGCGCTGAGCTCGCCCCGCATCCGGTGGAGCAACGGGATGTAGCCGGCATACAGCACCGCGCTGCCCAGCGCGCGTAGCACGCCGGGGAGTGGAAGCGCCGCGGTCCAGGGCGTGCCGACCATGAGCGCGATCCCGGCGAGGGCGAGGCCGAGGGCGGCGACGCGCACCGGCGTGAGCGCCTCGGTTCCCGCGAGGGCGGCGAAGAGCGCGACCCAGGCCGGGTACGTATAGAAGAGGAAGCCGAGCTGCGCCGCCGAGAGCCACTCGAGCGACGAGAAGCTGAAGTAGGTGATGAGCGTCTGTCCGCCGCCGCCGAGGAGCAGCAGTGCCATCGCGCGCGCGGGCGCGACGCGGACCCGCGCGAGACCGCCCGCCGCGAGGACGAGCAAGGGCGCGGCGAGCGCGTAGCGCCAGCTCATCAGGGCGATGAGCGAGACGCCCGCCCGCGAGGCGAGCGTGACGCCGATGGAGAGCGACCCGAAGGCACAGGCGGCGAGGAGCACCAGTCCCACGGCGCGCGGCTCGGCGGGCGCGCCCGGGCGCTCGCCCTCGGGACCGGCGGCCGTCACAGGAGCGTGCCGCGGAGCAGGAGCAGGGCGATGGTGAAGTAGAGCACCACGCCCGTCACGTCGACGAGCGTCGCGACCAGCGGCGCCGATGCGCTCGCGGGGTCGAAGCCGAGGCGCTTGAGGAAGAACGGCAGCATCGCGCCGGTGAGCGTGCCGAACAGCACGACGCCGACGACCGTCGCGCCGACCGTCGTGGCGAGGAGCACGTAGTGCTCACCGAACTGCGAGATCCCCATCCACTGCCAGGCGACGACGCGCAGCAGGCCGACGAGTCCGAGCATGAGCCCGAGGATGAGCCCGATGAACAGCTCGCGGCCCATCACGCGGAACCAGTCGCGGGCGGTGAGTTCCTGCAGCGCGAGCGCGCGGATGATGAGCGACGTCGCCTGCGACCCCGAGTTGCCGCCGGAGCTGATCACCAGCGGCACGAAGAGCGCGAGGACCGTCGCGGCATCGATCTCGCTCTGGAAGTAGCCCATCGCCGCGGCGGTGAACATCTGCCCGACGAAGAGCACCAGGAGCCACGGCGAGCGCTTCTTGAGCAGGTCGCCGATGGACGACTGGAGGTACGGGTCCTCGAGGGCCTCCAAGCCGCCGAACTTCTGCACGTCCTCGGTCTGCTCCTCCTGGATGACGTCGATGACGTCGTCGACCGTGATGACGCCGAGCAGCCGGCTGTCGGCGTCGACGACGGGGACGGCGACGAGGTCGTAGTTGGAGGTCAGCTGCGCGACCTCCTCGCGGTCGGCGGTCGCCTGGACGGTGACGACCTCCGACCAGGCGATGTCGCTGATCCGCGCCCCCTCCGGGGCGGCGAGGAGTTCGCGGAGCGAGAGCACGCCGGAGAGCACCCCGCGCCCGTCGACGACATAGACCGTGCCCATCGCCTCGCGACGCCCGGCGCGGGCGATGGCGCGGACGGCCACGAGTGCCTCCTCGACCGTCTGCGAACCCGGGACCGAGACGAACTCGGTCGTCATCAGGCCACCGGCGGTGTCCGGCTCGTACTGCAGGAGCCGCTCGGTCTCGGCGCGCTCGCGTTCCGGGAGCTCCTCGAGGATCTCGTCGGCCGCCTCCTCGTCCATCTCGTCGAGCGCGTCGGCGCGCTCGTCCGGCGTCATGCCCGACAGGAGCCCGGCGGCGACGTCCGGGTCCATCGCCTCGAGGATCTCGGCGCGGAGGTCGTCGTCGACGTACTCGAGGACGGAGGCAGCGCGCTCGCGCGGCAGCGAGGTCAGCAGCAGCGAGACCAGCTCGCGCGGGATGAGCTCGGCGACGTCGGCGAGGTCGGCCGGGTGCAGCTCCTCCGTCTCGGCGGCGATGCTCCCCGGCTCCGTCTCGAGGAGGTCGAGGATGTCGGGCGCCACCAGCGCCGCGACCGACCGCTCCTTCTCGCGCTGATCCGGGCTCACGGGGTGCCTCCCCGGGTGACGAAGGTGTACGCGCGCGCGCGTACCATAGCGAAGTGTCCCGAAGCTAACGGGTCCGCGGGGCGCCCAACAAGCGCGCGCGTGGCGAAAGGACTCACGCAACGCTTCGCCGCCGGGCGCTGTCGAAACCCCTGAACGAACGACGCGTATCGTCTGCAGAGCGCAGGCGGCGCGGCGCTCGACCCCCACCGGGACCCCAACCCCGGACCGCACCATGTTGCTGCTCGCGCTCGCCCTGCAGACATCCGTCGCGCTGGGCCCGGACCCCGTGCGTCCGGTCCTCTCCCTCGATCCCGGAGCTCGCGCCGTTCCCGCGCCGACCGCGACGTCGGCCACCGCCGCACGCGCCACGACCGCCCCCGTCATCGACGGCCGGGACGACGACGCCATCTGGTTGCTCGCCCCCGCCATCACGCAGTTCCGGCAGCACGATCCCGTGGAGGACGGTGACCCGCGCTTCCGCACCGAGGCCAAGGTCGGCTACGACGCGCGCTACCTCTACGTCTTCGTCCGGGCCTTCGATCCCGCGCCGGACTCGGTCATGGCCTTCCTCTCGCGGCGCGACCAGCGCACGCAGAGCGACTACGTGCACCTGATGGTCGATGCCTACCACGACCGGCGCACCGGCTTCCGGTTCTCGGTGAATCCGCTCGGGGTGAAGCGCGACTTCTACATCTCCGGCGACGGCAACGAGGATGCGTCGTGGGACGGCGTCTGGGACGTGGTGACGGCGAAGGACTCGCTCGGATGGACCGCCGAGTACCGGATCCCGTTCGGCCAGCTCCGCTTCCCGGAGGCGGCGACGCACACCTTCGGGTTCGCCGTCTGGCGCGACATCGCGCGGTTCAACGAGCGCATCTCGTGGCCGCTCTTCCGGCGCAGCCAGACCGGGCTCGTGTCCCAGTGGGGCGAAGTGTCCGGGTTCGACGGCATCAGCCCGCCGCGTCGGCTCGAGGTGCTCCCGTACACGGTGGCAACGAATGCGCCGCGGCCGGTGGGGAACGCGTTCGAACGCCAGCAGAGCTTCGCCTTCGGCGCGGACGTGAAGTACGGGCTTACGTCGAACCTCACGCTCGACGGGACGGTGAACCCGGACTTCGGGCAGGTCGAGGCCGACCCGGCGGTGCTCAACCTCTCGGCGTTCGAGCAGTTCTTCGAGGAACGGCGTCCGTTCTTCCTCGAGGGCGCGGGCATCTTCAACTTCGCCGGGCAGGGCGGCGGGAACGGCAACGTCTCCAACGCGCTCTTCTACTCGCGCCGCATCGGGCGCGGTCCGCAGCTGGGCGGCCGCTACTACGACCAGGACAACCCGAACAACAGCACGATCCTCGGCGCGGCCAAGCTCACCGGGCGCACCGCGGGCGGCCTCAACGTCGGGTTCCTCAATGCCGTGACGGAGCGCGAGACCGGCGCCGGCGGCGCGACGATCGAACCGCAGACCAACTACCTCGTCACCCGGCTGCAACAGGACTTCGCCGAGGGCAACTCGGGCATTGGCCTCATGCTTACGGCGACCAACCGGTCGCTCGACGGTGACTCGCGCGAGTACCTGCGCGAGAGCGCCTACGCGCTCGGCGTCGACGCGCGACACCGCTTCTGGCGGAACAACTACCAGGTGAGCGGCTCCGCGGTGGCGAGCCGCGTCGCCGGCAGCGCGACGTCGATCCTCGCGACGCAGCAGAGCAATGTGCACCTCTTCCAGCGCCCCGACTCGCGCCTCGACGTCGATCCGGACGCGACCTCGCTCGCCGGCACACGCGTCGCGGTGAACGTCGGCAAGACGGGCGGCGGCATCACGCGCTTCAGCACCGGCGTCTCGTCGACGAGTGCGGGCTACGAGATCAACGACGCCGGTTTCCTCACGCGCGCCGACGTCACGAACAACGGCAACTGGTTCGGGCTCCAGCTCCAGGAGCCGACGAAGTACTATCGCCGCCTGTTCGTCAACGTGAATCAGTGGAACGACTGGAACACCGAGGGGCTCAAGCTCAACTCGGGGGCGAACATCAACCTGAACGGCGAGCTCCCCAACCAGTGGTGGTTCTGGACCGGCTTCAACGTGAACGCGATCGGCGAGTCATACGACGATCGCGCGGCGCGCGGGGGACCGGCGCTGCGGCGCAACCAGCGGCAGAACGTCTGGCTCGGCTTCCAGTCCGACGAGCGCAAGGCGGCGACGTTCGTGATGCAGGGGTACTACGTGTTCAAGGACGTCTCCGGGACCACCGAGTGGGGCGTCGACCCGTCGGTGAGCTTCCGCGTGGCGAGCCGCATGCAGGCCGAGGTCTCGCTCAACCTGAGCGCCGGCAACTACGACGCGCAGTGGGTGGGGAACCCCGTCGACTCGGCGGGCACGCACTACACGTTCGCGCGGATGCAGCAGCGCACGAGCGCGATCACGGCCCGGTTCGACTACACGGTCACGCCGCGCCTCTCGGTGCAGCTGTATGCGCAACCGTTCATCACCGCGGGCGACTACTCGAACCTGCGCGAACTCGCCGACCCGAGGGCCGCGCGCTACGCCGACCGCTTCCTGCCGTTCGCCGGCACGGTGGAGGACTTCAACGTGAAGCAGTTCCGGTCCAACACGGTCGTGCGGTGGGAGTACCGACCCGGTTCGGTGCTCTTCCTGGTCTGGCAACAGGGCCGCGGGCAGTTCGACCGGAACCCGGGCACGTTCGACATCGGACGGGACTACGCGGACCTGTTCCGCTCGCGCTCGGACAACACGCTGCTGGTGAAGGCGTCCTACTGGTGGGCGCGGTAAGGGGACAAGGGAGAAGGAGGAAGGGGGAACGCTCGACGATGCCGGATGCGAGGGTGGTGCCGGTCCGCGGCTACACCGCGCTCGGCGACGAGTTCCGGTGCTCGGACACCCGACGCCAGGCTTCTTCCTTCTTCATTCTGCCTTCTGCCTTCTGCCCTGAAACCCCGTAAACCCTTTTCCCGTACCTCGTGTCAGAGAACGTGAAGGGTCCGACGAAGAGTTGACAGTGGGGTGCGGGTCGGTGCTGGTGGGGGGCCGGCCGGCCCCCTGTCCGCTCCTCGTCGGAGGCCGAACGACAACAGCAACACCACAGCACCAGGGCAAGCGCGCCGGCGGGACCCGCAAGGGATCCGCCGGCGCGCTGCCGTTGCGTCACGCGAACGCCTAGATCGTCGGCAATGTGCGCGGCAGGATGCGGATCGCGGTCACTGCGAAGCCGGCGTCGGCGATCGCCGCGCGGATCGCCGAGTGCGATGCGCCCTCCGCGAGCGTGAGCTCAGCGCGGCCGAGCTCCACCTCCGCGCGCGTGATCCCCTCCACCGCCGCGAGGGCCATGAACACCGCGTGCTTCGCGTGCACGGCCAGCATCCCGTCGATCGTCACCTCGAGTCGCATGCGCGCAATCTACCATTGCGGGGAACGACCGGACCCGGCGAGCTTGTGGGGCATGACCACCGTCGCATTCCTCGGGCTCGGCGCGATCGGCACGCCCATGGCCAAGCATCTCGCGCGGGCGCCGCTCGGCTTGCGCGTCTGGAACCGCACCGCCGCGCGGGCCGCGGCCTTCGCCGCCGAACATGGTGTCGTCCATGCCGCCACACCGGCCGACGCGGCGCGCGGTGCCGATGTCGTGATCACCTGCTTCCCGGTCTCGTCGGACGTCGAGCGGCTTCTCGACGGTGCCGACGGGCTCCTCGCCGGCCTCGCGTCCGGGGCGACGCTCGTCGATTGCACCTCGGGTGATCCCGCCGGCTCGCAGCGCATCGCGGCCGCGCTCGCCGCGCGCGGCGTCGGATTCCTTGATGCGCCTGTCTCCGGGGGAGTCGTGGGCGCGGAGGCGGCGGCGCTCACCGTCATGGTCGGCGGCGATGCGGCGCTCCTCGCGCGCGTCCGGCCGGTGCTCGAGGTGTTCGGCAAGAAGATCGTCCACTGTGGCGCGGTGGGCGCCGGCGATGCCGTGAAGGCGGTGAACAACGGCTTGCTCGCGATCCATCTCTGGTCGCTCGCCGAAGGGCTCGCCGCGTTGCGCAAGGCCGGTGTCGATCCGGCGGTCGCCCTCGACGTGATCAACACCTCGAGCGGTCGCTCCAACGCGTCGATGAATCTCTTCCCCGAACGCGTCCTCACCCGCGCCTTCCCCCGCACCTTCCGTCTCGGGCTCCTCGACAAGGACATCGGCATCGCCGCCCAGGTGGCGCGCGAGCAGCAGGTCCCCGCGCCGCTCCTGCAGCTCACCGCCGACCTCTTCCGCGCCGCGCACCTCGCGATGGGCGAGGAGGCCGACCATGTCGAGGTCGTGAAGTGGGTGGAGCAGCTCACCGGCGTCACCATCGCCAAGGATTGAACCCGTGCTGAACCGCATCCGCGCGCGCTTCCCGGCCCTCCAACGGCACCACCGCGGGCTTCCGGTCGCCTACTTCGACGGTCCGGGTGGCACGCAGGTCCCGCAGTCGGTCGTCGATGCGATGGCGGACTACCTGCTGCACCACAACGCCAACACGCACTGGGCGTACCCGACGAGCGCCGAGACCGACGCGATGTTGCTCGCGGCGCGGACCGCGGTCGCGGAGTTCCTCAACGCGGCACCCAACGAGGTCGCGTTCGCGAACAACATGACCACGGGGACCTTCCATCTCGCGCGCGCGCTGGGGCGGGGGTGGGGGCCGGGGGACGAGGTCGTGGTGACCGACCTCGACCACCACGCGAACGTGGCGCCTTGGCGGGCGATCGAACGCGAGCGGGGCATCACCATCCGGCGGGTGTCGGTCGATGTCGCGCGCGGTCAGCTCGACCTGGCGTCGCTGCGTTCGGCGCTCGGTCCGCGGACGAAGCTCCTCGCGATCGGCGCTGGCTCCAATGCGCTCGGCACGATCTCGGACGTGGCCGAGGCCGCGCGCATGGCCCATGCGGTCGGCGCCCTCTGCTTCGTCGATGCCGTCCACTACGCGCCGCACGCGCTCGTGGACGTGCGCGCGATCGACTGCGACTTCCTCGGGTGCTCGGCCTACAAGTTCTATGGCCCGCACATCGGGATCATCTACGCCAAGCATGCCCTGCTGCAGGGACTCGACGTCCCCAAGCTCGCCCCGGCGCCCGACGAGGCACCCGACCGGTTCGAGACCGGCACGCAGAATCACGAAGGGATCGTCGGGGCCGGCGCGGCGGTCGACTTCCTCGCGTCGATCGGCGAGGGGCCGACCCGTCGCGCGCAGCTCGCGCACGCGTTCCACTATCTGCACGAGCGGGGCATGGCGCTCTTCACGCGCCTGTGGGACGGGCTGGGTGCGATCGACGGCGTGACCCGGTACGGGCCCGGCCCCGACCAGCCGCGCACGCCGACGATCGCCTTCACCGTCCGGGGGCACGACGCCGAGTCGGTGACGCGCGCGCTCGTGGACCGTGCGGTCTTCACGTCGCACGGCGACTTCTACGCCCAGACGATCGTCGAGCTCCTCGGCCGCGCGCAGGACGGTCTCGTCCGCGCCGGGGCATGCTGCTACACGACCGAGGACGAGGTGGACCGGCTGATCGAGGGTGTGCGGGAGATCGCCGCGCGCTGACCGTGGGCTGACGGCCCGCGCGCGCGGGCCGGAGGGGTCGGGTGGGAGGGTGATATATTGCGGCATGCGCGTGCGCCTGCTCCCGTTCCTCCTCGCCCTCGCCGCGTGCGAGCGCGCCGAGGCGCCGCCGCCGGCGCCGTCCGCCGAGTTCATCGTCGCCGCGGCCGACTCGGTGTTCTGGGTGCGCTCCGACGCTGACGGCATCCGGGTGCGCGGTGCGCCGATGGTGCTCGCGCAGGTCGCGGGCCGCTTCGCCGAGCTCTACGTCGCCGACGAGGACTTCTCGTTCTACGACGCGGCCTTCATCGGGCAGCGGCTCTTCAAGCGCGACCTCATCAGCGGCGACTCCGTGCAGCTGGTCGCGGACACGCTGCTGCCCGCGCTGGCGCGTGCCTATGCATCGGCCAATCCCGACGAGCGGCCGCTCGCGCCCGACGAGCATGGCAACGAGGACCCGCGCACCGTCGCCACGGCGGACATCCTCGTGCTCGAGATCCACGGACCGTGGCTCTCGTACGAGTACCGGACCGACGTCGACGTGATCGGCGGGACGAACGCGCACGGCGCGCGGCGCGGCGTGGTGGACCTTCGCACCGCGACGCCGGCGCCCCTCGAGGCGATCATCGGAGCGGGGCCGGCGCGTCGGGCCGTGGCCCTCGCGCGCGACCGCTGGAGCGCGCTGCGCGATTCCATCGCCGCGATCGCGCGCGACTCGGCGGTCGCGGTCACGCCGACGGTGGACCGCTTCGGCTTCGACGCCCGCAGCTTCTCGCTCAGCGTGATCGACCGGGCGTTGCAGGTGCGCTTCGCCGTCACGCAGAGCGGGGCCGACGAAGAGGCGAACGTCGTCGAGCTCGAGGCCATCGACGTCGACGCGCCGTCGTGGTTCGAGGCGCTGCGTCCGGAGTATCCGATCGACGAGCGCGCCGAGGAGCGACTCTGGCCGCGCGACGGCTTCACGCTGGTCGGTCGATCCGCCGATGACCCGCGCGCGCGGGTCGCGCTCTCGCTGCGCGATCCCGCCGGCACCGAGTGGCGGCTCGGGTCGGTGCCGTCGCCGGTCCTGCGGGTGATGTGGATCGGCGACTCGTCGGCGGTGCCGGGGACGCGCGCGGCGCTCACGAAGGCGTTCAACGACGCGTCGTTCTACTCGGGAGAGAACCGGATCGTTCGGCACACCCCTCGCGCCGCGCGTGTCGCGCCGCTCGTCGTCCCGGCTTCGGCGCGGAAGGCCCCCGTCGTCGTGCCGCGGCGCCTCGCACCGAGCCCCGCGGCGCGACGCGCACGGAGCGGCACATGAGCGCGCGCCCGTCCCGTCCCGTCCGCGAGTCGGCGCACGAGTCGACGAGCCTGATGATGCCCGAGGACGCGAACGTCCTCGGCGCCGTCTTCGGCGGCGCGGTGATGGCGCTGATGGACAAGACGGCCGCGGTCTGCGCCATGCGGCATGCGCGCCAGCAGTGCGTCACCGTCTCGGTCGACCGGATCGACTTCCGCGAGCCGGTGCATGTCGGGGAGCTGCTCGTGCTCAAGGCGAGCGTGAACTTCGCCGGCCGCACGTCGATGGAGGTCGGCGTGCGGGTCGAGTCGGAGGACCTGCGCACGGGGCGCCGCCGTCACACGAACTCCTGCTACATCACGTTCGTCGCCATCGACGAGAGCGGCCGTCCGACCGAGGTCCCGGCCGTGCGGCCGGAGTCGCGCGAGGAACAGCGCCGGTACGAGGCCGCCGAGGCGCGCCGCGCGCGACGCCTCGAGGAGCGCGCCGCCGAAGCGAAGCATGCGGAGGCGCACGCCCGCGCCGCCGTCACGACCCCCGAGGGAGCCCGCTGATGTCCGCCACCGCCACGCAGCTCTGGACCCCCGAGCGCGCGACCCGCGCCCTGCCGCTGGTCCGCCGCATCGCCGACGACCTCGTGCGCACCTACGCCGAGTGGAGGAGTCTCATGGCGCAGTTCGAGGTCGCCAACATCGCCACCGACCCGGACCGTCCCGACAGCGAGGCGGTGCGCCTCCAGAAGGAGGTCCAGCGCGCGGCGACCGAGATCGAGGGGTTCATGCGCGAGCTCGCCGAACTCGGCGTCGAGTGCAAGTCGCTGGAGACCGGACTCTTCGACTTCCCCGGTGAGCACGAGGGACGGCCAGTCTACTACTGCTGGATGCACGGCGAGCGCAGCGTGTCGCACTGGCATGAGATCGACGCGGGCTTCTCCGGTCGTCAGCCGTTGCCCTGAGCGCCGCCGCCGGGCCGCGCGCGCCGGTCAGCCGGCCGCGGCGACGCTCGCGGGGACCTCGTCCCGGTACGGCACCTCGAGCTCCATCCCGTCCTTGGCGAGCAGCACCTCGCCGCTGAAGGCCTCGCGCGCCTCGCGCCCGAGGTCGCTCGGATCGCGCGAGTAGCGCGCCGAGAAGTGCGTGAGCACGAGCCGGGTGACCCCGGCCATCTTCGCGACCGTCGCCGCTTCGCGCGCGGTCGAGTGCATCGTCTCCGCCGCGCGCGCGGCGTCCTCGTCCCCGAAGGTCGCCTCGTGCACGAGCAGGTCCGCGCCCACCGCCTGCTCGATCGTCCGCGCGCAGGGGCGCGTGTCGCCGGTGATGACGATCGTGCGGCCCGGCCGTGTCGGTCCCACGAGGACCGAGGGCTCGATCACGCGACCGTCGTCGAGCGTGACCGCCTCCCCCTTGTGGATGCGACCCCAGAGCGGGCCTTCGGGGATGCCGAGCTCCCGCGCGAGATCGGGATCGAAGCGCCCCCGCCGCTCGTGCTCGACGAGCGCGTAGCCCACCGCGGCCCCGTTCCGATGCTCCACCTGGAAGGGACGGATCTCGTAGTCCTTTCGCCGGATCGGCACGCCGGGCTCGACCTCGGCGACGGTCAGCGGGAAGGTGAGCTTCTCGTTCCCGAGGCCCTCGGCGCGCTTCATCATCGCGATCGCGCCCTTCGGTCCCCAGAGGCGGAGCGGTTCCGTGCGCGCCTGCAGGGCGAGCGTCTTCAGGAGCCCCAGCACACCCAGCCAGTGGTCGGTGTGGAAGTGCGTGAAGAAGATGTCACCGAGGGTGAAGCCGACGTTCCAGCGCATCATCTGGCGCTGGGTGCCCTCGCCGCAGTCGAACAGGAACGTCTCGCCCTCGCGCGTCACGGCGATGGACGAGAGCCCCCGCTCCACGGTGGGTCGCGAGGCGGAGGTGCCCAGGAAGCGCAGCGAGAGCGACATGGACGAAACTTAACGCCTCCCGCTGGCGTTCGGCCGTGAGGTCGATTTCCTTGGAGCGGTCCGCTCCTCATCACCCTTCGCCTGGCCTCCCTCACATGCATCGTCACCTCGCTCCGCTCCTCACGCTCGCCTTCCTGGCGGCGCCGCTCGCTGCGCAGTCGAAGGGCGCGCCGGCCCCCGCCGGCCTGCCGCGGCCCGGCTTCAACTGGGTGTTCGAGGGGAACATCGCCTTCGGTGGCGAGGAACTCATCGAGATCCAGTTCCAGAACGGCGACACGCAGACGCTCACGGGTGGCCAGGGCGGACAGATCGCGTTCGGCGGCCAGTACCGCTTGCCGGCGGCGCCGCGTCTCTCGCTCGGTGCCGTGGTCGGCTACAAGTTCGTGACCAACGCGTCGGAGAACGCGAGCATCGGCATCACGCGCATCCCGGTGGAGGTCATCGGCCGCTACGCGATCGATGCCGACTGGTGGGTGGGGGCCGGCATCACCAAGCACAACGCGGTGAACATGAACGGCGACGGCTTCTTCCCCGACACCGAACTCGAGTCGAACGCCGCGCCCACGCTCCAGCTCGGCTGGAAGTACGGGGTGCTCTCCTACACGGCGATGGAGTACACCGCGCCCGGTGGCGAGACGTTCGACGCCTCGGCGATCGGCATCGGCTTCCGCTGGGTCATCGGGCGGAAGTAGCGACCGCTTCCATGCGCTGGGTGCCGCTCCAGCTGGCACCCGGCGCGAGCGTCACCGGCGCGCCGATCGCGCCGGCCTCCACGCAGAGCATGTGGGTCTCGTCGCCGGGCACGAAGTCGCGGCGCGACGACGTCCCCGCCGCCCCGGGGTTCCAGACGACGGCGTCGGGGAATCCGCGCTTCATGAGGCGCAGCGTGCGATGCGGTTCGCGCAGCTCGAGCCGGTCCGGCGCGGCGTAGTAGACCCGGTCGAGCGGACCGGTGATCGCGAGCGCGGAACCGTGCTCGTCGAGGATGGCTCCGTCGCGCAACGCGTCACGGTACCGCAGGCCGTTCAGTCCGTGCACCTCGCAGGCGAAGGCGTCGCGCACGGCGAAGTAGGGATGCAGCGCCGCGGTGAACGCGAACGGCGCGTCACCCGTGTTCGTCACGTCCAGCGTGACCTCGAGTGCGTTCCCTCCCACCTGCGCCCGCAGCTCGGCGCGGAATCGATACGGCCACGCGGCGCACTCGGCGGCCGGTCGATCGCGCGCGACGTCGGCGTCGAGGAGGACCACTCGTGCCGTCCCGGCCGGCGCGGCGTCATCGGCGACCACCCAGCGCGTCGTGCGCGCGAAGCCGTGCTGCGGCAGCGCCCCGAAGGGCCCGAACTGCGGGAAGCAGATGGGGATCCCGCCGCGCACGGACTTGCCGCGACCGTACTCGGCCCGCGCGCTCACGAAGAGCCGGTCGTCGGTCTCACCGGCAGGGATCCACGACGTGACCTGGGCACCGTCGAGGTGGAGGCGGGCGGTGGCACCGTCGGCCGCGCGGAGATCGAGGAAAGGGGCGTCCATGCGTGAAGTCTAAGCCGGGCCTGGCGCGCGCGGACCCGCTATCGTTCAGCATCGCACGGACGACAGCTCAGGAGAGGACGGGATCGATGTCGCGGGCATTCCTGCGGGACGACGCGGAAGGCGAGATGCCTCGCCGCAACTATGCGCTGCCGGAGCGCGACGATCCGGACTACGATCGCGCCGCGGCGCGGGCGTTGCTCGACGCCGCCTGCGTGAGCGAGACGCAGCTCGCCGAACGCGCGACGGGATACTACTGGGGCGAGCCGAAGTTGAGACCGTATGTCGAGGTGATCCTCGCCGAGGCGGAGCGCACGCAGCAGGACCGGCTCGAACAGGTGGCGCGACGGTTCCTGCGTTGAACGCGTGAAGTGTCGGCGCATCGCGGCGCCGCATGATCCGTGGTGCCACAATGTGACGCTGCCTCTGGCCGCCGTGCGCGCCGTGCTCGTCATTCTCCGTGCACGGCGCACCGTGAACCGCCCGCGGCAGGAGAACGCGCATGACAGAACGCCCCAACCGTTTCCGTCAACTCACGGATTCGTTCGGTCTCGAGATCGATCGCCTCATCCGCACACTGCCCGGGGCGGATCCCTCGCTGCGCGGTGACCCCACGCCGTCACCGGATCGCGCGTCGCCAGCGATTCCCGGTCCGATCGGCGCGGTGAACCCGGCGCGCGGCAGCCTCGGCGCGAGCGCGGGTGTGGCCGCCGGTGCCGCCTCCGGCCCGACGTCGATCGGCGGCCTCGCGCCACGCACGATCGAGCTGATCGGCGCCTGGTTGCGCACGGCGGCCGCGAGCGGCCTTGGCGCCGCGGTGCTCTACTGGCCGTACGCGCACGAGTGCGGCTGGCTGCTGCATCTCTACCTCGGCGTGATCGCCGCGGTGCTGGTGTCCGGCGCGTGGGCGAGCGTGACCGCGTGGCGCGCGCGGGTGGCCGTCGCGCATGTGCTCGCGCTCATCGTGATGTTCTGGGGGGTCGTGCTCGCCGCGGAGCAGCTGCTGCCGCGCATCGGCTACGCCGCGGTCGGCGCGGCCTGGCGCTGCGCCGGTTAGGCGAGCGCGGCGTCGCCGCGGCCGCGCGCACTCAGGTAGTGATGCCAGAGGAGCCGCGCGGCCACCGCGCGCCAGGGTCGCCAGCGTGCGGCGATCGCATCGGCGCGCGAGGAGGCGATGGGACCCCGCGCGATGCGCACCTCGTGCACCGCCTTGATGAGCGCGAGATCGCCCGACGGCCAGGCGTCGGCGCGGCGGAGCGCGAATAGCAGATAGACATCGGCCGTCCAGGGCCCGATGCCTCGCAACGCGACCAGACGGGCACGCACGGTCGCGTCATCGGCGCGCGCGAGCGCGTCGAGGTCGAGCGTGCCGTCCCGGATTGCGCGGGCGACACCCCGCGCGTAGTCCGCCTTCTGTCGGCTGAATCCCGTCGCGCGCAGCGCGTGGTCGTCGAGCGCGAGGAACCGGTCGGGACGCACCTCGCCGAGGGTCGCGGAGAGCTTGGCGAACACGGCATTCGCCGACTCGAGGGAGACCTGCTGTCCGAGGATGCCGATGACGAGGCCGGCGAACCCCGGCGGGTGCGTCCAGAACGGCGGCTCACCATGCGTGTCGAGGATCCGCGCGAGGCGCGCATGTGCGAGGGCGAGCGCCTTCAGTCCGCGACGGTAGGTGCGGAGGTCGAGCGTCGCGGTCACTCGGCCGCGGAGAGGGCGTTCAGCGTCGCGCGGCACCAGGCGTCGAGCAGCACCGCGTACGCGGCCTCATCGAACGCGCCGAGGTCCTGGATGGTGACGGCGAAGTGCGGGTGCGCGGGGTGCGGCGGCGTGCTCGGCCGTTCGGTCACCGCCGTCGCGCTCGGCGGCGTCGCCACCGCGCTCCCGCCACTGGCATGCGACCGGCGCACCTCGCGCACCACCGTCGAGAGCGCGACCCCCTCGCGATAGACGCGCCTGAGCATGGCATACGCCCGGTCGCGCGTCGCGCCCCGGAACCGGGACGGGTGCTGGAGGGCGAAGGCCGAGAAGGCGAGGGCGTGGCGACTCCCCCACGGCTCCCGTTGCGAGTGGTCGAGCGCCAGCAACGCGTCGAAGCGCTGCGCGCACGAGTCCGAGGGATCCGGATACTGCGCGCCGCACTCGGGACAGGGGAGCGGCACGTCGGCGCGGACCATCATCATCAGTGCGCGTCCGGCGGGACCGGCAGCGTCTCCATCCAGCGGACGAGCGCGGTGCCGTCGTCGTGGGCGCGCAGCTGTGCGAAGAGCGCGAGTGCCGCGCGCCCGTCGGCGAGTGCCGCCGGCGTGTCCCCCATGGCCGCGAAGAGTTCGGCGCGCGAGCGCAGCGCCTCGGCCTGATGCAGGGCGGCCCCGAGCCGCCGCGTGCGGTCGACGGCGAAGTCGAGCAGGTCGCGCGCGTCGCGGTGCTTGCCCGTGATCGTGCACGCGACGCCCGCGAGGCGGCTCGCCTCGGCCTCGCGCACGACGTCGCCGGCCGCCGCGAACTCCCTCGCCGCGCGTCGTGCCTTCGCCTCGGCGAAGGAGGCATCGCCGCGGCGGAGCGCGAGCTCGGCGCGGCCGAGTCCGGCGATCGATGCGATGAGGGGCTGGGCCGCATCGCGGGCGAACTCGGCGCTGCGCTGCTCGAGCTCGTCCGCCTCTGCGAGCTTCCCGAGATCGCGATACGTGATCGCCATGTTGTGGAACGCCTCGGCCAGGCCGCGGGTGTTGCCGAGACGCTGGTGGGCCGAGATGGCGAGATGATAGAGGGCGAGCGCGCCGGTGCGGTCGCCCTCGATGTTGGCGATGGCGCCGAGGTTGCTCATCGCAAAGGCGACGAGGACGTCATCGCCATCCGCGCGAGCGAGGTCGAGCGCTTCATTGAAGCCGCGACGAGCGGCGTCGAGCTCGCCGAGCACGAAGTGCGCGGCGCCGGTGAGGACGGTGGCGCGGCGGAGGCTCGCGCGGTCGTCGCTCGCCTCGATGGCGGGGAGGACCGCGGCGAGCCACTCCTTCGCCTCGCGCGCGCGACCGGTGCGCACGAGCGACTCGGCGAGCAGCGCGGCCGTCTCGGGGTGGGTGCGCAGGCGCGATGCGTGCGCGAGGAGCAGCTCGCCCGCGTCAGTCCACGCGCCGGCCGCGGCGAGCTGCTGGGCCTGCGCCCGCAGTTCATGGAGGGCAGTGGGCGCGTTCATCGGGCCCCGTCCGTACCGGCGTCACCGGTCTCCTCGTCGCCGCCATCGAGCAGACGCATGAGGCGCGGGCGCGAGATGCCAAGCCGCCGCGCCGCCTCGCTCTTGTTGCCGCCGCACGAGTCGAGCGCGGCGCGCACGGCGAGCCGGATGATGTCGGCGAGCAGTACCGGGGATCCGGCGGTGGTCGGCCGCCCATCGGCATCGAGGTCGAGGAACTCGAAGTCGTTCGCCTCGAGCACCGGCTTGTCGGCGAGCAGCATCGTGCGCTCGATCACGTTGCGCAGCTCGCGGATGTTGCCCGGCCAGGCGCGGTCGCGCAGGGCGCGCTCGGCCCCCGCGCTGAGCGTCGGGCGCGTGAGCCCGTACTCCTTCGCGAAGCGCTCGATGAAATGGCGCGCGAGCGGCCCGATGTCCTCGCGGCGATTCCGCAGCGCCGGGAGCGAGACCGGCATGACGTTGAGGCGATAGTACAGGTCCTCGCGGAACTGCCCCGCCCGGATGGCCTCCTCGAGGTTCACATGCGTGGCCGCGATCACCCGCACGTCGATCGGGATGCTGCGGACGCCGCCGACGCGGCGGATGCTGCGCTCCTGGATGGCGCGCAGGAGCTTGCCCTGCAGCGGGAGCGCGAGATGTCCGATCTCGTCGAGGAAGATCGAGCCGCCCTGCGCCATCTCGAAGAGGCCCGGCTTGGCCGCCGAGGCGTCGGTGAAGGCGCCCTTCTCGTGGCCGAACAGGTCGCTCTCGAGGAGGTGCTCGGGGAGCGCCGCGCAGTTGATGTCGACGAACGGCGATTCCCGGCGCGGACCGTTGTAGTGGATCGCGCGCGCGATGAGCTCCTTGCCGGTGCCCGTCTCGCCGGTCACGAGCACCGTCACGTTGCTGTGCGGGATCACCTTCGCCACCCGTTCGAGCGCCGTCGCCAGGGTGCCGCTCGCGCCGAGGATGCCGTCGAAGGTGTACTTGCTGGCCTCGCCCGCCGTGAAGTGCAACCGGTCCTCGCGCGACCCGATCCGCTGGGTCGCGTCGGCGAGCCAGGACCGCAGGAGGTCGAGATCCTCGGGGATGACGAAGAGCTGGTCCGCGCCGGCGCGCATCACCGAGGTCGCGAGACGATGGCCCGCCTCGGCGGCCACCACCGCGAAGGCCGCGTCGGTCGCGGCGCGGAGGTCGCGCGCGGTCCGCGCCAATTGCGCTTCCTCGCCACCCGCGGCGACCAGGACGACGCTGCGCGTCGGGTCGATCTTCTCGGGGATCGCCTTCACGCGCTCGAGCGTCATCCCGATCTCGGCGGCGAGGCGCGCCCAGACATCGCTGAACGAGTCGCTGAGCGCGAGGACGACGAGCGTGGCCGGCGTCGTCCGCCGCCCCGCTCCGTCCGCTGCCCCTGCGCTGGCCCGCGATGTCGTCACGGCCACGATGCTACCAGCCGATGATGTAGTCGGTGAACCCGAGGACATCCGTCTCGATCTCGTGCGTGCCGATGGTGATCACGCTCGTCTGGCGGATCCATGGCGCCGAGACCGTCTCGCGCTTCCAGATGTCGATCAGGTTCAGGATCGCCGTGTCGTCGCTGTCCACCGAGCCGTCGTCGTCACGGTCCTCATCGGTCTCGAGGAAGCTGAACTTGAGGTCGGCGGGCTTGGCCGGGTCGAAGCGCAGCCCCGACGGTTCGAAGCGGACGAGCAGCTTCTCGGGGTCGACGAGGGTGATCGTGATGAGGATCGAGTCCCCGGCCGCGAACGGCGAGCCGTCGGGGCGGGTGAGCAACGCCTCGCGCGGCACACGGAAGCGGATGAAGTCGACCGAGTCGGCGCGCCCCGGACGCGAGCGATAGTACATGTACGCCGACGTCGCCTCGTCGTACTTGGCGTAGAACGTGACGACCGGATTCGCGATCGCCGGCGCGTCGGCGGCCGGCGCGAGCGAGTTCACCACGAGGCTCGTGTCGCCCACGGTGGGCGTGAGGGCCACCGGCGGCTCGTTCGGGACCGCGGTGCACGCGGCGGCGACGAGGAGCAGGCCGAGGACGGCGGCGCGGCGGGCGAAGGGAGCGAACATCATGGATCTTCCTGAAAGTGAGGTGAGCGGGTGATACCCCGGAAGTCTACCCGTGAAGTGTTGGATGCGCATTCGGGGTTCTCCACTCTGTGATGACCGGTCGCGCAGGGTCGCCCGGACGGGTCGACCCTGCGCGCACGGACGGTACCGGGACGGTGTGGCGTTATGCCGTGGGGAAGCTGCCGGCCACGAGCACCGCGCCCGCCGCGTTGCGGATCTCGATCGCGAGGCCGCTCACCGAGGTCGGGACCGACTGGCCCAGTTCGGTGCTGAACTCGATCTCCGCCTTGCCGAGCGCGTCGGTCGTCTTGGTGCCGACGCTCACGCCGCCGACGAAGAACTCCACCGCCATGCCGACGGGCAGGTGCTCGATCTCGAGCTCGAGTTCGCGCTTGGTGTTGCTATTGCGCGAGTCCCACGAGCCCTTGCCCTTGGCGTTCGAGAACGGCGCGCCGGCCGGCGGGAGGAGGTTCGCGTAGATGCGAATGCGAGCGGTCGACGAGGGGGTGGAGGTCGACGGGGTCGAGCTCCCCTTGGCGTCGGCGATGACCGACTGCGAGACCGGCGAGACCGGGCTGTCGGCGCAGGCGGCGAGGGCCAGGGCGGCGAAGAGCGAGGCGGGGGCGAGGTGGCGGATACGCATTGGACGAGGGGCTGTGGGGTGGTGGCGGCTCGCGGGCTGCGAGGCCGTCTGGCATCCCCTAGTGCAAGTGCGGCACCAGTAGCCCCCGACGAGTCAAGTCATTGCGTGTCAACAGCTTGGCGGAAATCGATGCGTCCGCTGGCTATAACGAAACGTTCCAAACCCCTATCGAATTGGAGTGGAGCGGACGCGTCACTCGGCCCGCGACCACCCGCCGGGAACCGCCGCGAGCAGTCGCCGGGCTGCCGCAGACGACGGCGAACCGAGGACCACCGACGCCTCCCCCTCCTCGGCCACCTGGCCATCGTGCATCACGAGGACGCGATCCGCGATGCGGGCGACCGATGGGATGTCGTGGGAGATGAAGAGCAGTGCGAGGCCGCGCTGGGCGCGGAGGTCGGTGAGGCGCTCGAGCAAGCGCTCGCGGGTGAGCGGGTCGACCGCGGAGACCGGCTCGTCGAGGATGAGCAGCCGCGGTTCGGGCCCGAGCGCGCGCGCCAGTGCCACGCGCTGTCGCTGGCCGGACGAGAGCTCCCCGGGCCTGGCCGATGCCACCGAGTCGGGGAGGTCGAGCTGCGCCAGGAGATCGCGGGCCCGCCGGCGCGCGTCGGTCGCATCGCAGAGGCCATGCACGAGCATCCCCTCGCTCACCAGCGCTTCGCAGGTGAGGTGCGCCGTGAGCGATGCGCCGGCGTCCTGCGGGACGAACTGCAGCGACTTCCGGATTCGACGCAGCGCCTCGCCCTCGAGGCGCGCGAGATCGTCGCCGTCGAATCGCATGGCCGTCGCGCGCGAGGGCCCGAGGCGCAGGATCGCGTGCGCGAGCGACGTCTTGCCGCATCCCGATTCGCCGATGATGCCGACCGACTCGCCGCGCCGGAGCGTGAACGAGATGTCCTTGACGGCCGTCACCTCCACGAGCGCATCGGGGCCGCGGCCGCGTGCGGGGTACGTCACGGAAAGGCCGCGGACGTCGAGCAGCGGCTCGGTGGGGGACGCCTCGCGCGGCCGGAGCGGCGCGCGCGCGATCGGCCGTCGCCGGGCGAGGACGTCAGCGGTGCGGCCGTCCTCCACCACGCGGCCCGCGTCGAGGACGAGCGTCCGTGCGCAGCGCTCCCCCACCAAGTCGAGATCGTGCGAGATCAGCAGGAGCGCCGTCCCGGACTCGCGGCGCAGCGTGTCGAGCAGGTCGAGCATCTCGCGCTGGCGCACCGGATCGAGTGCGGTGGTCGGCTCGTCGGCGACGACGAGCTGCGGCGCGACGATGAGCGCCATCGCGATCATCAGTCGCTGCCGCATCCCGCCGGAGAGCTCGTGCGGGAAGCGTCGCGCGGCCGCGCGGCCGATCCCCACGCGATCGAGCATCGTCGCCGCGCGCGCCGCGGCCTCCGCGATGCTCGCGAGCCCGTGCACCTCGAGGGCCTCGGCGAGCTGCGCGGCCGCCGGCATCGACGGGTTGAGCGCCGCGAGCGGCTCCTGGGAGATCAGCGAGATCCCGCGGCCCCGGACCGCGCGCAGCGCCTCGGCGTCGAGCGAAGCGAGGTCGCGTCCGGCGAGCGCGATCCGGGCGCCGTCGTCCAGGCGCAGCGGGGCGGGCAGCAACCGCAGCAGCGCGAGCGCGAGCGTGCTCTTCCCGGCACCCGACGCGCCCACTACCCCCACGCTGCTGCCTGCGGCGACGTCGAAGGCGACGTCATGCAGGAGCGTGTGACCGGCGCCACGCGCGCCGCGACGTTCGGCGACGCGCACGCCGAGGCCGCGGACCTCGAGCAGCGTGTCGCTCATTCGGTCGCGTCCGCGCCGCCGACGCGCTCGGCGACGAGGTTGGTCAGCAGGACCGTCGTGACGATCGCGAGAGTGGGGAAGACCACGAGCCACCAGCGCGCGACCACGCGCCCCTCGGCCTCGAGGATGATGTTCCCCCAGCTCGGCGCCGGCGCCGTGACCCCGAGGCCGAGGAACGAGAGCCCCGCCTCGAGCGGCACCGCGCTCGCGAGCGCCACCGTCGCGGCGACGCCGATCGTGGGCAGCAACGCCGGCATCAGGTGCACGCGGGCGAGGCGCATCGGCGGCACGCCGAGGGCGCGCGCACCGCGGATCCCCTCGCTGGCCAGCAGGCGCCGCGTCTCGGAGCGGACGAGTCGCGCCGTCGTCATCCAGCCGGTCGCCCCGAGCAGCAGGGCGAGCGCGAGCGGCGACACGCGACCGAACGCGGCGACGGCGGTGAGGAGGAGGAGCAGGCGCGGTACGGCGAGCATCGCATCCGTGGCGCGCATGAGGGAGGCATCGATCCATCGTCCGCCGAGTGCGGCCGTCGCGCCCACCGCGCTGCCGATCACCACCGAGACGACGACTGCGAGTGCGGCGATGCCGAGCGAGAGGCGCGCGCCGACGAGCATGCGGCTGAGCACATCGCGCGAGGAGGGGTCGGTGCCGAACGGGTGCGCCCACGACGGCGGCAGCGAGGCGAGCGCCAGCGGGTCCGGTGTCGCGAGCGGATCATACGGGGCGAGCCATGGGCCGACGAGCGCGAGCAGGGCGAGCGCGCCGAGCGCCGCGAGCGGGACGCGCAGGTCCACCGGGGAGGGCCGGTCGCCGCTCATGCGCGGCGCTGCCGGGGATCGGCCCACGCGACGGCGAGGTCCGCGAGGACGGTGCCGAGGACGACGAAGAGACTGCTGATGAGCACCGCACCGCCCACTAGCGGGTAATCGCGCCGGAGCACCGCGTCCACCATCACGCGCCCCATGCCGGGCCGGGCGAAGACGCGTTCGACGAGCACCGCGCCGCTCACCAGCGCGGGGAAGAGGAGGCCGCCGAGCGTGAGCACCGGCACGAGCGCGTTCCGCAACGCGTGGCGCATCAGCACCCGTCGTTCCGGAACGCCCTTCGCGCGGGCCGCTCGTACGAAATCGGCGCGCATCACGCCGAGCATCGCGCGCCGCTGGTGCCGCGCGACGACCGCTGCCACGATGAGCGCGAGCGTGAGGGCGGGCAGGGCAAGGTGATGGAGGAGGTCGAACAGGCCGGCGATCCCGGTGGGCGCGAAGTCGTCGCGCATGCCGCCGATGGGGAAGAGCCCGAGGGTGAGGGCTGGGCCCATCACGAGGAGCAGCGCGAGCACGAACTCGGGCGTGCTCAGCACGAGGAGCGAGGCCGCGGTGGCGAGCCGCGTGCGCGCGGTGTCGCCGCGCCACCCTTGCCAGGCACCGAGCGCCACGCCGGCGAGGCCCCCGAGGAGGAGGGCGGTCCCCATGAGCAGGAGCGTCGGCGGGAGCGCATCGCCGAGCACGCGTGAGACCGGGGCGCTGCGCGAGAACGACCAGCCGAACTCGCCGCGCGCCACGGCGCCCACGTAGCGCACGAACTGCACGGGGATCGGCGCGTCGAACCCGTAGAGCGCGCGCATCCGGTCGCGCACCTCGGGGGTGACCGTCTCCTGATCGAGAGACACGGCGAACGGATCGCCCGGCGCGAGCCGGATGAGCGCGAAGCAGATCGCGACGACCAGCGCGACGACGGTCGCGCCCTGACCGAGGCGGGAGAGGAGGACGCGCCGCACGTCGGGCCCGCTCAGGGCGCGGCGGGGGCCGCGTCGCGCGGGAGTCGCTGGGCCGGGTCGACCGACCAGTCGCCGAGCGTGAGCCACCACGCGTCGGGTCGCCAAGCGGGGAGGACCAGCCGCGCGTGGACAGCTGTCGCGTTGCGGCTCTCGAAGAGCCAGAGCGCGGGGGCGTCGTCGATGATGGTCTGGTAGGCGGCACGCAGGTGCTGGCGCGACGTGGCGAGGTCCATCGCGCCGAGCCCCGCGACGACGGCGGAATCGAACGCGGCGCTCTCGTAGTGCCAGGCGTTGCCCCCCCCGCCCCCGGGCACGGCGGCACTCGCCCAAGAGCCGCGCACGCCGTTGGGGCTCGGCGAGGTCCGAAGTCCGCCCATGATCGCGTCGAAGTCGCCGCCGGTCTGCGCGGCGACGAAGCGGGGGAAGTCCATCGCGTCGATGGTCATCGCGACGCCGATGCTGCGCAGCTGTTCCTGGATGAGCACCGCCATGCGCTCCCGCACGCGGCTCGTCGAGGGCACGATCACGGTGAACGCGAGCGCGCGTCCCTCGCGGCGCCGCACGCCGTCGGCGCCGCGCTCGGTCCAGCCCAACGAGTCGAGCAGCGCTTCGGCCGCGGTCCGGTCGAAGGGCAGCGGCGTCACGGTCGTGTCGGCCGTGGCCTGTGCGCGCACGAACGGTCCCAGCGCGGGCCGCGCGAGCGAATCGAAGACCGCGCGCACGACCTCACCGCGATCGACGGCGAGCGTGAGTGCGCGCCGCAGGGCGCGGTCGGCGAAGAGCGGATGCGGACGCTCCGCATCCCCCGCGACCCGCGCATTGAACGCGAGGAATCCGTAGTCGAATCCCGGCGACTGGATCACGCGCAGCGCGGGCACGGCCATGAGGCCGGCGACCTCGCCGGGCGGGAGCGGATCCCAGACGTCGATCTCGCCCGCCTTGAGGCGCGCCATCGCGGCGGCCGGATCGGGGGAGACGCTGAAGAGCACGCGGTCGAGCTGGGGGCGGCCGCGATAGTGCCCATCGACCGCGGCGAGTTCGATGCGAGCACCCGGCTCCCACCGCACCAGCTTGAAGCGGCCGCTGCCCACTGGCGCGCGCGCGGCCTCGCTCGTGCGCAACGCGCCACTCGCGATGGGGCCGACGAGGTGCGCCGGCAGCGGCATGACGAGCGTCGCGGCGAGGAACTGCTCGGGCGCGCGGGCGTCGAAGCGGAACGCGACGTGCAGCGAGTCGATCGCGGTCACCTCGCTGATGGCCGACGTCGCGGCGATCAGCGGGGAAGCGTTGGCCGAGTCGCGGATGACCGCGAAGCCGGTGACCACGTCGACCGCGCGCACCGGCGTGCCGTCATGCCAGCGTGCATCGGGGTGCAGCGCGAACGTGATGGTGAGCGAATCGGCGCTCCAGCTCCAGCGTTGCGCGAGCTGCGGCGTGAAGCCCAGGTCGCCGACGGTGCTCAACGACGGTCCCATCTCGGCGAGCCGATCGAACAGGAGCTCGGCGACGACCCGTCCCTGCTGGCCGTTCACGAGCGGCATGAGCAGGGCATCGGCGTCCACCGGGGTGCCGATGATGACCGTGCCGCCTAGGCCCGATGAGGCGGAGTCGCCGGTGCAGGCGATGGCGACGACGAGGGCGAGGCACGCGAGGGGACGGCGCATGGGAGGGGCGAGCGGGAGCGTGGCGTTCGGACCGGCCTCGCGCATCGCGCGGGCTCCCGCTGATAATGGCGTCTCGCCGCTCAGGGCGCCACGCGCGGGATCCACCCTGGCCGCACGTAGCGTGACGTGTTCCAGACCGCCGGATCGACCGGTGGGTCGAGCGTCACCTCGGTGTAGTACTCACCCTGGACCTCCGCTCCACCGCGGAAGACGTGCACCTCGCGCTCGATCCACACGCCGTTCATCAGCACGTGTCCGGACACCTGGATGTCGGTCAGCGGCTGTCCCGGTGCCGCCTCGAGCATGCGCACCAGATGCAGTCGTTCGGCATCGAGCCAGAACTGCGAGACGGTGGTGTCGCCGCTCGTCGCGCCGACGATCCAGACCGGCCGATCACGAAAGCGGCCGCTCGAGACCCGCGAGAGGTCGAAACCGTGTGCACGCAGTCGCGCGACGGTCTCCGGGACCGGCGCGGTGAAGGCGTCCATGATGAGCACCGCGAGGATGTTCCCCACGGCGCGCCCGCCGACCCGCTGCCCGCGCCGGAAGTTGATCGTCGAATCGCCGATGAACATGAAGGCGTTCATGCTGTCCACCGGCGCGACGTCGATGCGCAGCTTCCCCGGCACCTCGACCGTCTCGTACCAGGTCTGGTCGGGCCGGCCGGGGAAGGTCGTGCGTTGCACGAACGTCATGGTGCGATACCAGCGGCCATCGTACCGAGCGCGCATCGACTCGACGACCGCCTCGCCCGACCGCGGCGGCGCTTGCGCGCCGGCGCGGGGAGCGAGGCCGGGGCCGACGACGAGTCCCATGACCAGGGCGATCGCCGCCCGCCCCTGACGCACGGTCACTGCTGGCACCGTCCGTTCGGATCGGTCCGCGGCTTGTCGACCACCGGGCGCGCCTCGCTGTTCGCGACGCGGACGCCCAGCGCGGCGATGAACGAGGTCACGCGCGCGTAGTGCGGATAGTCGAGGTACTGCGGCTCATCGGTCACCTGATGGTAGTCCGCATGCCCGCCGGTCGTGAAGAACACGATCGGGATGTTGTACCGCGCGTACATGTAGTGGTCGCTGCGGCAGAAGATGTTCTGCGGATGCCCGTTGGCGTCGAGCGCGTAGTCGAACTTGAGCCCGTGGTTCCCGTCGCGGTTCTCCACCTCGGCCCAGTCGCCCAACTGCGTCGAGACGCGGCGCGAGCCGATGAGCTGCACGTAATCCGGGTTGCCGCGGATCTGCTCGCCCTGCAGCGTCGACCCGGTGACGTCGTCCGCGGTGCCGCGGCCGATCATGTCGACGTTGAGCTGGGCGATGATCGAGTCCCGCGGGACGGTGGGATGGTCGGTGAAGTACTGCGATCCGAAGAGCCCGAGCTCCTCGCCAACATGCCAGATGAAGAGGATCGAGCGCTTCGGCCGCGAGGTGCGGGTCGCGAGGTACTCGGCGATCTCGAGCACGCCCATCGAACCGCTCGCGTCGTCGTCGGCGCCGTTGAAGATCGTGTCCACGCGCGCACTCGCGCCGTTGGTCGCCCGCCGCACCTGCGCGAGCGCGGCGTTCACCTGCGCCTGCTGCTCGCTCGTGAGGTCGGGATCCGCCGCGTCCGCGCCCTGCAGGCGGAAGAGGTGGTTCACGATGTACATCGAGTCGTTCGCGACCGCCGGCCCGGTCCCGACGTGGTCGTTGTGCGCGCCGATCGCGACGTAGCTGTTGCGCAGGCGCGGATCGCTTCCCCGGAGGACGGCGACGACGTTGCGCGCCGGCGAGCGCGAGGGGGTGTTGCTCCACTTCACCGTGCCGCGCACCGGCGTGCCGGCGGTGCCCGGGGTCGCCGCGGCGAGCGGGCGACCGAGCATCGCCTCGGCCATCGGGCGCGTGACGTAGACGTAGAGCGGCAGTGGCGGTGCCGGTTCGCCCATCAGGAAGGCCGAGGGCTGCTGGTAGCCGGCGAGCGTGGCGGCGGGGATCTCCTCGCGCGCGACGATCGCGATGCCGGCGGCGCCCGGGTACGCCTGGTTCACGAGTCCGCGATTGGGCGTGTGCGGCGGGTTGCCGGGGAACGTGCCGGAGAAGGTGACGATGACGAGCTTGCCGACCGCGTCCTGCGCGCTCAGCCGCTTCGTCGCGTCGGCGAAGTCCCCGGCGTACACGACCGGGACGCCGTCGATGGAGCGCTCGCCCGTGCCCTGGTCACGCGGCACGAAATCGACCCAGGGACGGAAGGTCTTCCCGCCGGCGACGATGTTCGCCGTCTCGTCCAGCTTGCGGTCCATCCACGGCAGGGACTGGAAGTAGGTCCCGTTCTCGCCGGCGGGCTCGAGGCCGAGCCGCTTCATCTCGGCGGCGATGTACTCGACGCCCATGACGTTGCCGGGCGTGCCCATGAGCCGGCCCTGCATCGAGTCGGCCGCGAAGCGATAGACGCGCGACTGGAGGTCGGCGACGGTGATGTCGCCGGTGGTCGCGGTCGGTGTGCGGGTGGCGGGGCGGCGCAGCGCGGCCCAGGGCTCGGCCTGCTGCGCCGTGAGCGCGGCGGGAAGGGCGAGGAAGGCGAGGACGGTCGCGCGCGTGAGGAAGCTCGTCATGGGGCGCAGGAAGGGTGTGGGAGACGTGGGCGTCGATCGTTGGACACCGCGGAACGCGGGACGGTTCGCCTGTCCACGAGGGTACGGCCCCGCGCGCGGCGGGGTTTCGGGGCGAGTTCGGCCTAGGGGTCGGAGGGCGCGTCGGGCGCGGCGAGGGCGCGCGCCATGATCCAGTCCCGCTGCGGGTCGATGCCGACCGTGAAGATCTGCTCACCGACGACCGCGAGGCCACGCTTCTCATAGAAGGCGATCGCCCGGGGATTGCGCGTGAAGACCCCGAGCCAGAGCGCGTCCGCACCGCGGCGGCGCGCTTCCGCTTCCACCGCGTCGAACAACCGATGCGCCACGCCGGCGCCGTGATGCGCTCGCGCGACGTAGAAGCGCTTCAGCTCGATCGGGGCGGAGCCGGTGACGACCGCGGGTGCCTGCGTGGAGGCCACGTGCGCGTACCCGATGAGCGTCGCCGTTCCCCGCTCGTCGGTGTGCTCGGCGAGCAGGACGGTGCTCGCCGGGTCGGCGATCTCGGCGGCCTGGCGGGGTGGGCTGTAGTGCGCCGCCAGATGTGCGGCCATGTCCTCCGCGGTGTTCTGATCGGCGAACGCATCGCGGAAGGTCTCCGCCGCGAGGTGGCTGAGGGCAGCGGCATCCGCGGCGCGCGCGCGTCGCACGGTGATCATCGGACCGGAGGGGCGCTCGGGCATGGAGCGAATGATACGCGGGCGCGGCCGGTGCTGGGCTATGCGGACCCCGCGATCACCGCGAGGATGGTGCCGAGGACGACGAAGGTGCCGATGAACAACACGAGCGCGATCGAGGGGCCCGTCCGGATGAACGAGGTCTGCGACCGGAGATCGGGATGCGCTTGCAGATCGACGTAGGCGGCGCGCCCGCCGATGCAATCGGGGGCGCCGCCGGGCCGCGCGAGCGCGATCGCGCGCGAGAGCCAGAGCGTGTCGCCGCGCGTCTCGTGCACGGTCCCCTCGATGATGCGCACCGCGCATGTCGTGGCCGGCGCGCCCGGCGTGACGAAGACATGGACATCGAAGGTCCGCGGCGCCGAGAGCTGGATCGTCAGCGGCAGCGGAGGATGGCGATGGGTGGACGCGCAGCCGGACGCCGCAAGGACGGCGACGCCGAGGAGCAGCAGTCGACGAGCACTGTTCATGTCGGGGGTCCGAGGATTGCCATGATCGTGAGCGCGACGCCGAACGGGATCGCGAGGAGCACCGCGCCGAGCGTGCGCCAGGGATGCCCGCGCACGGTCACGGCCTCGACCGATGGCTGCTCCGAGAGGACCACGAGCCCACTCCGTCCGCGCAGGCAGTCCGGCGCGCGCGGCGCGCGTCGCATCGTGACGGCGTCATCGAGCACGAGCGTGTCGGCGCGGACCTCGCGGACGATCGCGCGCAGGTGGCGGACCTGGCACGGCCGCATCGCGGGGGTCTCGGAGTCGAGGACGTGGACCACGAACGGCCGCTCGGCCGCGAGCTGCACTGCGGGGCGCGTCACCGGGCTGCGCTGCGTGAAGGCACATCCGGATCCGAGCACGAGCAGTCCGGCGAGCACGATGGTGGGCCGCATGTGCGGGTACCTCGGGTGGGCGGACAACGCAGGGACGCGATGCCGGAAAGTGGCACCGCGTCCCGCGCCAGCGCTACCGTCGCGCCGACCGCTTCGCCTACCGCTCCCGGTTGGCGTCCGAGGTCCGCCGGTCCGGCAGGCGTTCGTACGCACGGACGAGCCGGACGAAGTCGGCGCGATAGCCCCATGGGTCGCGTCCGAGGGCGCCCTCGGCGAGTGCACGCGCCATGCCGCTGCTGGCCGCGCCCTTGTACTCGGAGTCCCGGAGCACCATGCCGAATGCCGCGACCGCCTGCGCGAAGCGGAAGTCCTCCGAGGCGACCGTCACGCGGTCCGGGACCGCGAGTTCCATCGGCACGCTCACCGAATCCTGCGGCGCCTTGTAGCGAAGGCGGACGAAGAGCAGCTCCTCCGAGGCCACGAAGGTCGCGGACTCGGCGCGGACGTACCGGAGCGAATCGGGGATCGGCGCGCGCTCCGCGTCCGACGCGCCCACGGGGATGACCTCGTAGAGGGCCGTCACGGAGTGTCCGGCGCCCATGTCGCCGGCATCCTTCGCGTCGTTCTTGAAATCCTCGTCCGCGAGCACGCGGTTCTCGTAGCCGATCAGCCGGTATCCCGCGACGCGCGACGGGTTGAACTCGACCTGCAGCTTCACATCCTTCGCCACCGTGACGAGGGTCCCGCCCATCTCCTGCACGAGCACCTTCCGCGCCTCGAGGGGGGAGTCGATGTACGCATAGTTGCCGTTGCCCTTGTCGGCGAGCATCTCCATCCGGTCGTCGTGCAGGTTGCCGGCGCCGAAGCCGAGCACGGTGAGCGCGGTCCCCTCGGCGCGCCGGGCCTCGACCATCCGTTCCAGCTCGGCGTTGCTCGTCGTGCCGACGTTGAAGTCGCCATCCGTCGCGAGGATGACGCGGTTGTTCCCGCGCGGGATGTGGTTCGCCTTCGCCACGTCGTACGCGAGGCGGAGCCCCGCACCACCGGCAGTGGAACCACCCGCCTCGAGCCGGTCGAGCACGTCGAGGATCCGCTGCTTCGCATCACCGGAAGTGGACGGGAGCGCGAGTCCCTCGCTGCCGGCATACACGACGATGGCGATGCGATCCTGCTCGCGCAGCTGGCCGACGAGCAGCCGGAAGGCCTGCTGCAGGAGCGGCAGCTTGTCCGGGCTCTGCATCGACCCGGAGACGTCGATGAGGAAGACGAGGTTGTTGGCCGGCGCGGTGGCCATGTCGATCGCGCGTGCCTGGAGCCCGATGCGGACGAGCCGGTGCTCCGGCGCCCATGGTGCCGCGGCGACGTCGGCGTGCACGGCGAACGGCCGCACGTCGTCCGGGGCCGCGTAGTCGTACGCGAAGTAGTTGAGCAGCTCCTCGATGCGCACGGCGTCGGCGGGCGGGTGCTGCCGGTCGACCGTGATGATCCGGCGCAGGTTGCTGTACGACGCGCGGTCGACGTCGATGCCGAAGGTCGAGCGCGGCGCCACGCGTGGCGACCGGAAGGGATTGTCCACGATGCGCGCGTATTGCTCGCCGCTCAGGTCGCGGTCCTCGGCGCTGCGCGATCCCCTGATGGGGAGGTCCGCCAGGCTGGTCCGCGCGCGGAGCTGGATCGCCGGCGCGCTGCCGCCGTAGAGCGCGCTCGCCGCCGCACCCTTGGTCACGATCACCTGCTCGAGTCGCAGCACGTCGGGTGCGAGCGCGAAATCGGCGGTCGTGGAGTCCTGCACGAGCGTGAGACGGCGCTCCTGCGGCACGTAGCCGATGGCGCGCGCCCGGACGACGATCGTGCCGCCGCGCTGCGCGGCGGGGAGGATGAGGCGGTACCGACCCTCGGCGTCGGTGCCGACGGAGACGCGTGCCGCCGGCACGACGACGTTCGCACCGAACAGCGGCGCGCCGGCCGTGGTGGTGATGCGGCCCGCGACGACGAGGTCCGCGGCCGGCGCCGGACGATCGAGCGGGATGGGCACGACGAGATGACTCAACGCGAGCACGGCACCAGCGAATGCTGCGGCATGCATGGCGACTCCTGCGTGGGTGGGGTCGGACGACGTGCGCGGAACGCACGTCCCTTTTCCCTCGCTACCCACCTATGCGAACGGCCGTCACGCGTGTGACGGCCGTTCGCCTGCGGAGGTACTGCTCGTCCTATCGCTGCTTCACGAACCGCACGTCGCGCGTGCGTCCGTTGCCCGCGTAGAGGCCGATGATGATGCCGTTGCGATCGCGCTCGAAGACGACGGTCGTCCCGTCCCCCGCACCGAACCGATCGCGCGCGCTCGGGGTGATCACCGCCGGGTCGGTCCGGCGGTTCAGCACCGTCAGCTTGCCGTCCTTCACCACGAGGTCGTAGAAGGTCTCGAGCTCCTCGCTGAAGTAGCGTCCGGCGTACGCGGCGAGCTCATCCGGCGTCGGCGCCCACGGCTTCTCGCCGTCGCCGACGAGGCGCGTCGCCTTCTGGTCGCCGTTCTGATGAAGCGTGAGTCCGGTCACCTTCCCCTGCGCATCGCGATGGAAGGTGATCGTCGCCGGCACGACGCGCAGGTCGAAGGTCGAGTCGGACATCGGGAAGATGCGGATCGCGCCCTGGCCGGTCGCCTGCGTGCGGAGCGTATCACCGGACCGCGTGAAGGTGAGCACGAATTGCGGGGCAGCATCGAGCGCATACCGGCCCACGAACGCGTCGAACTTCTTCACATCCCACGCCGACGCGTCGAACGCCGAGGACGCGGCAGCGGCGGTGGTCGGCGCGGCCGGCCGGAGCTCGGGGAGGAACGCCGCGGCGATCCGGAAGGCGAGGCTCGCGTCGAACCCGCCGTCGTTGCTCTGCACCGTCACGCCGGCGTCGAGGTCGGGATAGACCGCGAGCATCGAGCGGTGCGAGATGTCCGCGCCGCCGTGATGGACCCGCTTCTGCGTCCCCTGCTTGTCGATGAAGAGCCCGAAGCCGTACCCGGTCGGCTTCCCGTCGGTCAGGACGAACGAGGTCATCATCTGCGCGATCCCCGCCGCGGTGCCGACGCGCGGGCGCTGGTAGTTCTCCGCCCACTTCTGGAGGTCGGCGAGCGTCGTGTAGATGCCGCCGGCGCCCATCGAGCTCGCGAGGTCGCCGAGGTCGCGCCAGGTGTCGTCGGCGCCGCGCGAATAGCCGGTCGTCGCGCCACGCACCGTGCCGTGGCGGTCGGCGCGCACGACGGTCTGCGTCATCCCGAGCGGACCGAAGACGCGCGTCGCCATGAACTCGGGGAAGGGCAGCCCGCTCTTCCGCTCGACGATCATCGCCAGCATCGCGAAGGCGGTGTTGTTGTAGTTGAACTCCGCCCCTGGCGCGTTCTGCAGGGCCGGCTGACGCTGCACCGACCCGAGGATCTCGTCGCGCGAGAGGAAGTCGCCCTCGTCCATCCGACGCGCGGCGAGGAGCATCGCGTTGTAGACCTCGCGGTAGCCGCTCGTGTGCGTCAGGAGGTGGCGCACCGTGACGACCTTGCCGAGGTCGGGGATCTCGGGGAGGTGCGTGCGCACGTCGTCGTCGAGCGAGAGCTTCCCTTCCTCCACGAGCAGCATGATCGCGAAGGCGGTGAACTGCTTCGACGTCGAGCCGATGTTCGTCGGCGTCGCCGCGGTGAAGGGCACGTCGTAGGCGAGGTTCGCCATGCCGTAGCCCTTGGCGAAGAGCGTGCGGCCGCCCCGCCAGACGGCGACGGCGGCCCCCGGCCCGTCGCGACGGTCCCAGGGAGCCAGCAGCTGGTCGACGAGCCGCTTCGGGTCGGTCGAGAGCGGCTCTCGCGCGACGAGCGTGAGCACGAACTCGCCACCCGCCGAGTCGGGGAACACCTGGATGACGTGGGGTCCCTTCGCGACCGTCTCGACCTGGACGCGCTCGGTGCCGCGCCGCAGCTCGTTCCGCACGGTCAGCGCCGCGTTGCGCGGTCCCATCACGCGCACGATCGCGTTCACCGAGCGCTGCTCGACGGTGAGGCGGAGCAGCATGCCGGAGTCGGCATCGATGGTGTAGCGCGCCGTGTCGCCGCGGACGAGCGTCCGCTCGACGGGGCGACCGACGGTCAGCGGGACCTGCGCGAAGAGCGGAGCGGCGGCGGGGAGGAGTGCGAGGGCGAGGAGGCGGCGCATGCAGGGGCTCGGGGAGGAGGCGGTGGGGACGCCTGCGAAACTACCCGGGGACCCCGCGTTCGGCCATTGTCAATCGGCGCGCCTCACGGCCACGCATGCCGTCGCAAGCGCTCCACGCCATCCGCATCGGCGACCGCCAGGTACACCGCCCGCGCTCCGAAGCCGACGATCCGCTCGGCGAAGGGGAGCAGCACACGCCCCGCGATCTCGCCGCGACGCGAGACGATGTCGTATCGCCGCATCCGTGACTCCGCGGTCGGGAGTCGTTCGACCATCAGTCGTCCGTCGGGCATCGCGAGCACCGCGCTCCCGTCGATCCTTTGCGAGGGCATGGTGAAGGGCGGGATCACGTTCGGCCAGCCGCTCACGGCCGACACATCCGTGGTGGGCGGCCACCCGCGCATCTGCTGCATCGCCTGCAGGTACGCCTGACGCTCGCGCGCGGACATCGGCGGTCGTGTCGTGTCGAGCGGGCGCCCGATCGCGCAGGCGCGGCCCGGCGCGCACCAATCGACTCGGTACGGATCCGTTCGCGCGATGGCGATCCATCCGTCGGCGAAGACCGCGACCTGATCCTGCACCTGGAGCCCGAGAGCGTAGCGGCGCTCCGCGGGGGCGCCGCCCCCCGCGGCGGCGACCGCCGGAGGTGACGGCGTCACGCCCGCACCACGCTCCCACTGTGTGGGCGACCCGAGCCGCGTGATCGTGTCGACGCGGAGCGACGGACGCGCCACGCGCACGAGCAACAGCGAGTCGTCGAGCGTCGGCCGACCGCTCGCGTCTCGACCGAACTGCACGACGCCGATCCCGCCCCTCGTGTCGCTTCCCATGATGGGCATCATGCCCACGGCGCGGACGGTCGGATCGCCGGGGCCGAGCGTCGCGACCACCTCGACGCCCCGCAAGAGGAGCCAGCGCGGCGCGAACGGTTCCTTGAGCAGGGTCGAGTCGCCTCCGAGCGGCCAGAGGCGCCCGACCTGTCGGTACTCGCCGGGGCCATTGCCCGTGCGGCCGACCGCGAGCGATGTACCCGCGCGGAAGTCGACGGCGACGAGCACACCATCCTTCTCGTCCGTGACGAGGACGCGCCCGTCGGAGAGCTCGCGCATGCCGGCGACCACGGTGAACTCGGCGGGGTGCGTCGCGTTCGCCGGCGAGAGCCGGACCGGAGGCACGGTGGGCGTGCCCTGACCAGCGAGCGCGCGGGATACGAGGAGGACCGCGCTCGCGGCGATCGCGAGGGGCGAGTGAAGCGACATCGGAAGGCTCCGGGTTCGGAGGGTGGCGATCTTCGGACCCATCATGCACCGGAAAGATGTCGTCGAGATGGCCCCTGCATTAGAACTCGATGAACCGCGTGATGGCGTGTCGTCTCCCGCGCCGTGATATTGCGGGACCGTCCATTCCCAGAGGCCCCCATGCGCCACCGTCTTCCCGCCCTCGTCGCCCTCGCGGTGACGCTCGTTGCCCCTCTCGAGGCGCAGGCCCCGGACGCCATCCCCGCCCGCTATCGCGACGTCGCGAACCGGATCATCGCGGCGGCCGAGGCGGACTCGGTGGGCGCTTGGGACCGCATCGCCGAGCTCTCCGACCGCTTCGGGCACCGCCTCTCCGGCTCGGCGGCGCTCGAGCAGGCGATCGACTGGGTCGCGGCGACGATGCGGGCCGACGGGCTCGCCAACGTCCGCAAGGATCCGGTGATGGTCCCGCACTGGGTCCGTGGCGCGGAATCGCTCGAGCTCGTCTCGCCCCGTCGCATGTCGCTTCCGATGCTCGGACTCGGCGGCAGCATCGCGACCCCGCCCGGCGGGATCACCGCCGAGGTGATGGTCGTCGGGACCTTCGAGGAGCTCGCGGCCCGCGCGAGCGAGGCGAAGGGGCGGATCGTGCTGTACGACGCCGAATGGCGCGACTACGGGTTCAACGGTGCCTTCCGTCGGCAGGGCGCGATCGCCGCGGCGAAGGCCGGCGCGGTGGCCTCGCTCGCCCGCAGCGCCGGCCCGTACTCCATGCGCACGCCGCACACCGGCAACATGGCCTACGACTCCACCGTCACGCGCATCCCGCATGCGAGCGTCACCGCCGAGGACGCGATGATGATCCGCCGGATGATCGCGCGCGGCGAGAAGGTCCGCGTCACGCTGCGCATGAGCGCGCAGATGCTCCCGGACGCGCAGAGCCACAACGTGATGGGCGAGCTCGTCGGCCGTGAGAAGCCGTCGGAGATCGTGGTGATGGGCGGCCACATCGATTCGTGGGACGTCGGCAGCGGCGCGATGGATGACGGGGGTGGCGTGGTCGTCGCGTGGGAGGCGATCCGGCTCCTCAAGCGCCTCGGCCTCACGCCGCGGCGCACGATCCGCGTGGTGGGGTGGACCAACGAGGAGAACGGGGGTCGCGGTGGCGCGGCGTACCGCGACCAGCACCAGCGCGAGGTGCACCAGCTCGCGATCGAGTCGGACGGCGGCGTCTTCGCGCCCACCGGCTTCGGCTTCACCGGCCCGCCGGCCGCGCGCGCAGCCATCGAGGCGATCGGGTCGCTGCTCGCACCGATCGGGGCCGGCACCATCGGGGCCTCGGGCGGCGGCGCGGACATCGGGCCCATCATGCAGACCGGTGTCCCGGGGATGGGCCTCAACGTCGACGACTCGCGGTACTTCTGGTTCCATCACACTGACGCGGACACGCCGGACAAGCTCAAGCCGGCCGAGGTGCGCCGAGTGGTCGCCGCGATGGCGGTGATGGCGTACATCGCCGCGGACCTGGAGCAGTCGCTACGGCAATAGCGCGGCGACCGCGCGCCGGTCGACCTTCCCGATGGGGAGGAGCGGCAACGAGGCGAGGAAGGTGAGACGCTTGGGGACCTTGTAGGGCGACAAGCGCGCGCGGAGCGCATCGAGCAGCGTCACGGCGTCGAGCACGGCCCCTGTGTCCGGCTCCACGACCGCATGCCCGATCTCGCCCCACAGCGGATCGGGGCGGGCGATCACCACCGCGCGCGCGACGCCCGGCATCGCGTCGAGCGCGATCTCGATCTCGCGCGGATACACGTTGTAGCCACCCGACTTGAACATCTCGGAGGTGCGCCCGATGAGCCGAAGCGTGCCGTCCGCCCGCCACTCGCCGATGTCGCCGGTGTGGAGCCAGCCGTCGCGCAGCGCACGCGCCGTCGCGTCGGGCGCGTCGAGGTAGCCGCTGAACAGCATGTCGTCGCGCACGAGCACCTCGCCCTCGGACGAGAGGCGCACCTCCCGGGTCGGGTCGGGCCAGCCCGCGCCGTCCACCAACGACGCGGCGGGTGCGCCGAGCGGCGCCATGGTCACGGCGCCGACGCTCTCGGTCTGGCTATAGTCGGTGCCGAGGCGCCCGGGGAAGAGCGCGTCGAGCCGCGCGACGAGTGCGGCGGACGCGGGTCCGCCCGACCAGACCACCGCGCGCAACGACGTGAGGTCGTGGCGCGCCGGATCGTCGTTCGCGAGCACCAGGTCGAACATCGTCGGCACCTGGTACCAGAAGCTCACCCGCTCGCGAGCGATCAGCGCGAGCGTGTCCGCCGCATCGAAGCGCGGCACGCAGATGAGTGTGCCGCCGGAGACGAGCGTCGTCACCGACAGGTCGCCCACGCCGCCGATGTGATTCACCGGCACGTTGAGCAGTGTCCGGAACGGTCCGTGCGCCCAGGCGGCGACCCTTCGTCGCCCCGCCGCCAGCAGCGCGCGCTGCGAAAGGCATGCGCCCTTCCGCTTTCCCGACGAGCCCGACGTGTACACGATGAGGGCCGGTGCGTCGGGATCGGAGACGTCGGGCACCCCGGCCGGCGGGCCCGCGAGCAAGTCCTCGTGGTCGACGGCACACGCTCTCCACGGGTCGTCGATCGCCTCCGTCGCCGTCCCCGGCGCGACGATCACGCACGCGGGGTGCGCATCGTCCAGCGACTCGGCGAGCTCCGACGCCGTGCTCCGCGGATTCAGCCCGAGCCACGTCGCTCCGATCCGGACCGTCGCGAGGAACGCCACCCAGTATGCCGATCCCGGTGCCGTGAGCATCGCGACGCGATCACCCGCGCGCACACCCCGCTCGCGCAGGCCGGCCGCGGCCCGTTGCACCGCCGCATCGAGCGCGGCGTAGGTGAGCCGCGCGTTCGCATCCACCACCGCTTCGCGGTCGGGCGGCGCGTGCGACACATGATCGGAGAGGCGGCGGTGCCGCGGCGCGACGTCGGCGAGTCCGACGAGCGGGTTCGGTACGCTCATCCGATCGTGAGCAGGCGCGCCGGCGTTTCGACGAGGATCCGCTGGACGTCCGCCTCGCTGAAACCGCGACGACGCATCAATGGCACGACGTTCCGGAGGAGGTGCCCGTACCCGTGCCCACCGAGCGTGCTGAGCCGCGAGCGGTAGCAGATGTCCTGGCTGATCGCGATCTGGTCCAGGTGGCCGCGCGCCTTCAGCCGCCCGAGGGTCGCGACGCGCATGCCGTCGTTCGGCATGTCGATGTCGGCGAGCTTGTAGTACGTCGTCTCCATCCCGAAGAGGTCGAACTCGAGCACGATGCCGGTGTCCGCGAGGCGGAAGAGACGGTCGTCGTCGAAGATCGTCCGATCCAGATGGCTCATCACCACCCGCGACATGGGGACGCCGCGTCCCCGCAGGAAGTCCGCGACCTCCTGCGGCTGGTCGGGATGCCGACCCGGGTGGATCGTCAGCGCGGCGCCGCTCTCCTGCATCGCGAGCACCGCGCCCTCCATCACTCGCCGCTCCAGCGCGGTCCACGGCGCTTGGCATCCGATCTCGCCGATGATCCCCGCCCGGATCTCCGAGCCCCACGCCCCGTCGCGCAACTGCCCGAGCATCTCCGTCGCGAAGCTCTCCACCGTCCGCCCGGCGTTCCCCGGCGCCTGATAGTCGTCGACGTACCAACCGCATCCCATGACGATGTGCACGTCGGCGCGTCGCGAGACCTCGGCGAGACCTCGCGGATCGGGATGCAGGCCGCCACAGGACAGATCCACGATGCTGCGCCCGCCGTCCGCTCGCAGGTGCGCGAGCTCGGCCGCCGCGAGATCCACCTGGTCGAGCACGAGATTCCCGGGCGCGTGCACCTCGCCGTAGTCGATCGCGAAGCGCTCGGGGAGCGGGATGTCGTAGCCGCGCATCCCGTCGCCGCGCCAGGCCGGCGGGCGGATGTCGCACAGCACGTGCTCATGCAGCAACGTGGGGCCGAGCGCGTCGGGGGCGATCGGCCCGAGTACGGTCTGGACGTGGCCGGCCATGGGTTACCGCGCCGCCGCGCGCGCGAGCGGTCCGAGCGGCGAGCGCGCGTCGAGGGGATCCGCCGCGTAGAGGGCGCGATACCAAAGGAGCGAGACGAACTCCGCGAAGGCCTCGTCGGTCGGGGCCACTTCCGCGACGAGCGAGACGAGATGCGGGTCGCGCGTGGTGAAGAGCTTCCGCACGAGTTCGTCCATCATCCCGCCGAGCGCGTAGGCGACGAGTCGCACGTCGGTCTCGCGCACACGCGCCGCGGGGAAGCGGTGCAGTACGGCGGCGGAGATCCGCCGATACCACTGGTCGTTCGCATCGGCGAAGAGGCGCGCGAAGGTGGGCTCGTCGTCGGCGAGCTGGAGCAGGCAGCGGACCAGCCCGGCGTTCCGGCGCGCGGCGGCGATCCAGTCGCGGTTCGCCGCGTGGATCGCCGCGTATGCGCTCCGGCCCGTGGGGCGCTCCGTCGAGGCGGGGCGGGCGAGGAAGTCATCGAGGAATGCCCGGAGCACCGCGGTCGTCAGCGCGAGCTTGTTCTCGAAGTAGAGATACAGGACCGGCGGCGTGACCTCGGCGCGCGCGCAGACGTCGGACACCTTCATCTCGCGGTAGCCGACCTCGTTGAGCAGATCGATGGTCGCGAGGAAGATCCGGTCTCGCGTGCGTTCCCCCTTCGTCCGGCCGGTGACGGCCCGCTGCCGTCCGGCGACCGTGTCGCGGAAGGCGACGCCGGACGGCGCGGACGGGCGCGCGGCCCGCGCCCGGGAGGCCGCGCGTCGGCTCATCCCTGCGCCTCCCGCCAGGCGCGCGCGTACGCCGCGCGCGCACGCTGGAGCCCCGCGAGCGCGAGCGGCGCGGTGAGCAGCGGCAGCAACGCAAGCGACCACCCGACCGCTGCGTCGTCGTGGAAGATCCGCTCGGTGCCCAGCGCGACGAGCAGCGGACCGAGGCTCAGGCCGAGCAGGTTCGAGACCAGCAGGTAGAAGGCCACCACTTGCCCTCGCATCTCCGGAGGCGTGACCATCGCGAGCGAGGTGCTCGCGATCCCGTACGGATAGCCTTGCACCAGCGCCAGGGCAACGGCGGTCGCGGTCGCGATCGCCAGGCTCGGCGCGAGCGCGAAGGCGGGGACGACGACCGCGAATGCGAGCACCCCGCCGATCGCGGCGACGATCGGCGCGTCGGACCGCCCGCGCGAGGCGAGACGGTCGACGAGCCACCCCGCGCCGAGGACGCCGAGCGGGCCGGCGATCAGCATGCCGAGTCCGAGGCGAACACCTGCATCGGCCGACGCGATGCCGTGCACGCGGACGAGCACCGTCGGCGCCCACGCGAGCGATCCGTACGCGAGGACGGTGACCGCGGTGAAGGCGACGATCACCCCCCCGTAGATGTCGCGCCGTGCCCACATCCATCGGAGCGACGCGACGAGCGGCAGCTGCGCTGCGGCGGGGGCCGACGTGCGGCGCGGCTCATCGGCGAGGAGGAGCAGGGCGGCGACGAGCCATCCCGGTGCGCCCACCACGAGGAGGACCGCACGCCATCCCGCGGTGATCCCGAGCGCCCGGACCCAGGCGAGGTCGCCCGCGTCGAAGGCGGCGAGGAGCCAGCCGCCCGCGAGCAACGCGAGCGCCGAGCCCGCGAAGATGCCGGCCTGGAAGAGCCCGATGGCGCGACCGGCGCGTGATCGGGGGAATCGGTCAGCGAGCAGGGAGACCGCGGCGGGGGCGAGCGCCGCCTCGCCCACGGCGACCCCCATGCGCGCGAGGAAGAGCAGGGCGTAGCTCCCGGCGAAGGCCGAGGCGATCGTCATCGTGCTCCAGAGCGCGATCCCGGCGGCCATCAACCGAGGCCGATGGGTCCGGTCGGCGAGTCGACCGAGCGGGAGCCCGAGGACGGCGTAGAGGCTCGCGAACGCGAGTCCCTGCAACAAGCTCATCTGCACGTCGCTGATGCCGAGGTCGGCGCGCATCGGCTTCACGAGCAGCGTGAGGACCTGCCGGTCGACGAACGAGAGGCAGTTCGCCGCGAAGAGCAGGAGGGCGAGCCCCCACGCGCCCGCCTCGTGCCGGTCCTCCGCGGGCGACTCAGCCATCGGTCCGCTCATGCGCGCGGGGATCCGAGACCCAGAGCGAGAGCCAGTCGGCGACCAGCGCCGGCCGTCCCGCCCCTTCGACTTCTACCGTGACGCCGAAGCGGAAGAACTCGCCCGTCCCGCGCGGCTCGGCAGCGAGCAGTCGGACTCGGCAGCGGATCCGCGAGTCCACCGGCACCGGTGCGAGGAATCGCACGCGATCGAAGCCGTAGTTGAGCGGGAAGCCGGTGCGGGCGCTGTCCCCGGCGATCGCGTGCGCGGTGATGTCATGGAGGAAGTGCGTGAGGAGCGAGAGCGTGAGGAATCCGTGCGCGATGGGGCGGCCGTACGGGCTGTGCGTGGCGCACCAGGCGGGATCGTTGTGCAGCGGCTCGATGTCATCTGTGGCCGCCGCGAAGGCGTCGATCCGCGCCTGCGAGATGGGCAACCATGCCGAGACGCCGAGCTCCTCGCCGACACGATCACGCAACGTGGCCCGGGCCACCTCGTCGGCCGCGAGCGGCCCCCCGCGGGATGGACCCTCGGGCATCGCGGCGTCACGGCGGTCGGTCAGGCGATCCTCGGCAGGTTGACTTGTCGGAAGAAGCTAGTGACGTTTCCGAAATAAGCTAGTGACCACTAGGAAACGGGAGCGACGATGACAGGGCTCGGTCGACGGAGGGTGGCGGTGCGGCGCGCGACGCTCGGACTCTCGTTCGGACTCTCGCTTGGTCTCGCGTTCGGCCGGCTCGTCGCGCAGACGCCCGATGCCGTCGAAGTGCGCTATACCGCCTACGGGATGCCGCATGTGCGCGCGACGACGCTCGCCGGCGCCGGCGAAGGGTACGGGTGGGCCTTCGCCCGCGAGAACCTGTGCCTGATGCTGGAGAAGACCGTCACCCTCGCCGGCGAGCGCAGCCGGTCCATCGGGCCCGACAGTTCATACGTCGACGACTTCGTCGGCGTGCGGCTCACCAATGTCGAGAGTGATGCCGTCCACCGGTATCTCCTCGATCCGGCCGCAGTCGACGCCGCGCGCCGCGCCGCGTCGGCGGATGTCCACGCGCTCGTGCGCGGGTATGTCGCGGGGTTCAACCGGCACGTGCGCGCGGCGGCACTCCCGGGTGAGGCGTGCCGTGCGCAGCCCTGGTTCCGGCCGCTCACCGAGGAAGACATCTGGCGGCGCATCACGCAGGTGCCGCTCATCATGACGTCGATGCTCCTCATCAAGGAGATCGGCGTCGCGGCGCCGCCAGGGCGTTCCGACGCGGGAGCCGACGCCGCCACGGAGAGCGCACGCCCGGACGCGCTGCGTGCGCTCGCCGCGTTGGGCGGTCCAACGGGCGGCAGCAACGCGCTCGCCGCCGGCCGCGCCGTGCTCGGCGCGTCCGGCGGCGGGTTCACGTTCTCGAATCCGCACTTCCCCTGGCGCGGCTCCGAGCGGCTCTACGCCATGCATCTCACCGTGCCCGGGCGGCTCGACCTCTTCGGGTCGACGCTCTACGGCGTTCCCGTCCCGATGATCGGCTTCTCGGAGTCGATCGGCTGGTCCGACACGCACACGACCGACAAGCGCAGCACCATCTACGAGCTCACGCTCGATCCCGCCGACCCGACACGGTATCGCGTCGGCGACTCGACCCTCGCGATGCGGGCAGTGGTCGTCGAGATCCCCACCGCGGGCGGTCGCCGCACGCACACGATCTGGGAGACGCGTTACGGTCCGGTGATCGTGACGCCCGCCCTCCCCTGGACGCGTGACCGCGCCTACGCGTTCGCCGACCCCGAGCGGGGCAACGTGCGGATGGCCGACACGTTCCTCGCGATCGCGAGCGCCCGGTCGGTGCACGACATCCGCGATGCGCTCGTCCGGCATCAGGGATCGCCCTGGTCCAACATCACCGCCGCGGACCGGCACGGCGAGGTGCTCTTCGCGAACATCTCCGTCGCCGGCTACGTGACCGATGCGCAGCTCGCGCGGTGCCGCGTCACCAGCGCTGCGCGCGCGTACGAGAACCTCGCCGACGTCACGGTCCTGAACGGATCCGATCCGCAGTGCGCGTGGACACGCGACCCGCGCGCGCCGCAGCCGGGGATCATCCCCGCCGAGCTGCGGCCGTGGACCATCCGGCAGGACGTCACGCTCAACTCGAACGACAGCCACTGGTTCCCGAGCCCGATGCCCGGCGCGACGCTCGAGGGCTATCTGCAGGTGATCGGACCGGAGCGCACGGCGCGCGGGGAACGGACGCGGATCGCGTCGCTGTATGCGCGCGCCCACCTCGGTGCGGCGGCTGAGAGGCTCACACCTGCCTCCTGGGAGGCGCGCTTCTTCGCGTCGCGCAACCTCCTCGCCGAACTGGTGCTCGACGACCTGCTCGCGGACTGCCGCGCGACTCCCCGCGTCACGCTGGTCGACGGCTGGGCCGCGGACCTGACCGAGCCGTGCCGCGTGCTGGCGGCGTGGGACCGCACCGACCGGCTCTCCTCCCGGGGATCGGCCCTCTTCGCCGAGTTCGCGCGCGGATTCGAGCGCATCCCGATGACCGGCTTCGCGTGGGCGCCGCGGTTCTGGCGGGTGCCCTTCGATCCCGCCGACCCGGTGGGTACTCCGCGCGGATTCGTCGCCTCGGACGAGACGCGTCGGATCCTCGCGCGCGCCGCGCTTCGCTTCACGGGCGCGTCGCTCGCGCTCGACGCACCATTGGAGGCGCTCCAGTCGACGACCCGCGGAGGGCAGCGGCTCGCGCTCTCGGGTGCGAGCTACACCTATCACATGGTCTCCCCGGCGGCCTTCGAGCCCGCCAAGGGGATCACCGAGATCTACCACGGTGACAGCTACATCCACGCCGTGACCCTCGGCGCCGGGGGGCCCACGGGGCGGTTCATCGTCACCTACTCGCAGTCGACCAATCCGGCATCGCCGCACTTCGCCGACATGACGGCCGTGTACGCACGCCAGGAGTGGATCGACGTCGCGTTCACGCCCGAGGCGATCGCGGCGGCGCAGGTGGGCCCGCCGGTGCGCTGGGTGCGGTGAGGCCGTCGCGGGTGGCTGGCCACGCTCCCGCAGTATCTTCCAGCGATGCCCGCCACCAACACGACCTCCCGCATCCTCGTCGCCGGCGGCGGATTCCGGACGCCCTTCCTCGCGTACATGGCGGCCCTCACCGGCAAGGTCCGTCCGCGCATCTGCTACCTCCCCACCGCCGTCGGCGATTCGCCCGAGGCGATCAATCGCTTCTACGCCGACTGCGCGCCGCTCGCCGTGGAGCCGCACGTCCAGCGCGTCTTCATCGAGAGCCTGACCCAGACGGAGGATTGGGAGGAGGTCCTCCTCTCCATGGATGCGATCGTCGCCTCCGGCGGCAACACGCTGAACCAGCAGGCCATCTGGCGCGCGCAGGGCATCGACCTCGTGCTGCGCGAAGCGTGGGAGCGCGGGATCGTCCTCGGCGGCGCGAGCGCCGGCGGCCTCTGCTGGTTCGAGGAAGGCACCACCGACTCGCGGCCCAAGCGCCTCTCGGTGGTGAAAGGCCTCGGCTTCCTCAAGGCGAGCCACTCGCCGCACTACGATGGCGAACCTGGACGGCGTCCCCTCTATCAGGAGCTCATCGGCTCCGGGGCGCTGCAGCCGGGATACGCCTGCGACAACGACGCGGGGATC